>NZ_JADNJD010000016.1:0-87838 GCF_015554745.1 Anaeromassilibacillus sp. 1001302B_160321_C8
AGGATGCCTCCATTGCTGGCTGACTTCTCTCATGCCAGGGCCTGCAAACCATTTTGCGAAAAATACTTGACACTACCAGCGCTTTTTCCCCGCCATCTTTTTTGTCCGGCAGATTGCTTTCCCCTTTTTTTATTTCGGACTGGATCGAAAAATCATCATAACTTCCTACAATCGCGCCGGAAATATCTCCATTTTTAACGTTTAGGGTCAGAGCGCTACCTACATCTAAATTTCCAAAGGAAATATTCCCTCCGTTGGAGGAAATATTGATACTTCCGGTTACAGCCAGTGCAGGGAGGGATATATCCTCGTTTGTTGTAGATAGTGCCAGGGTGTCTAAAAGTGCATCCGGGATCTGCAGCGATATTTTCCGATTTTCAGCGGAGGGCTTCCCTCCGATATAATCCGTCCATTCTTTATCGCTTGCGCTGGCCATCGTCAATACATTATCGTCAGAAACGGAAATATCGTAGTACTCTTTACTATTTTCGTAATATTGAATATGGACTTGTTCGTCCTCGGACAACGACACTTCGATTTCTCGGTCCTGCACATCAAGATGGATTTCATGGATCGGCGTATCCGGCGTATAGCTTTTTTCCTCAAATGGTTCGCTGCTGTTCGAGCAACCCGCCAAAACAAAACAGCCCAACAGAAGGCACAATGCAAGTGAAATCATTTTTTTCATAGTAGTTCCTCCATCAGTTTATAGATCAAATTTACAATTTTAATGCATAGTAGTATTCGCCATGCTCCATTTTCCCCGTGAACTGGAAACCAAAAGAAAGGGACAGATTTTTCGCGTTTCCGTTTGTGCTATTTATGATGAAAACGACCTTTTTAACGCCTTGAATTTTTAGGCCTTTCAAGATATGCTCTAAGGCTTTTTCCTCAAGTCCTCTCTGTTGGAATCGATCATCTATCATAAAGCGGTAGATGGTTGCTGTATCAGCTTGATTTTCTGCACGCTGGTACATGAAAAAGCCAATTAGCACATGGTTGTGATAGATTGCATGGGGGTGCATTCCTGGGGAATATTTTGCTTCCGCGATAAAAATTGCGTTGCAACAGGAACATCTCCCTATTGCCAGACCAATGCCATCTTGGCTTTTTGTCAATTTGCACACATCCAATATATTTTGTGCGTCAACTGCTTTGATCCGAATCATGGCGCTCCCTCTTGTCTATAGAGTTTTTCTTTTTAAGACCACAAGCCCTCCGAGCGATAAAGCGGTGCTTAGTAACAGACAAATACAAATGTGCAGGGCTGCATTGCTGTTAAACATGATTATCTGGAAAAATCCAGCCAGGATAGCGCGTAATGGTGCAATCGGCGTAAAAATACAAATAATTGCAATTAATACCGCGTCCGTTAGCCACCCATACCAATGCGTCTGCATGGACAATAGCATATGAAGAAAAACCATAACGAGCAGCAAAAAGAACATTTGCTGCAATCCCGCAACGATCATCCCATTTTCTGTCCATTGACACACGTCCATCATATTAATAACGGTTTGTGCGGGATATATGGGGTCAATCAACCGATGGATGACTGTATTGACCAGGGAAATACAAAACGCTAGGATCCCATAGCTGATGAGACAACCGAGATAGTAATCTTTTTTGCTCGCTCCCAAATGCATGAGCTTTTTGAAAGCATAAAAGACAAAAAAGAATGGGGTCAATACAGCAAGCAGCCAAGTGTAATTTCCATTGCTCAAAACAACATCGCCGGAGGATGTGGCACAAAGGACCACAAGAGCCGTCAGGATGAAACTGATTTTATTGCTTGCAAGCAAGCGTTTTACAATCGCAAAAATAGCCGTCATCTTTTTACACCTCCTTTATGTCCCACCATTTGTATAAAGAAATCCTGCAAAGACAGTGGCTGGATTTCCAAGGAAGCCGTCTGTTCAGGAGGATTGTCGAAAATATAACTTGTTACAAGGCCTCCAACCGCATCTTGACCGATGATATTGAGATTTCGGGTTGCGGCCTCCACATCTTTTTGAAGCCCACTGATACAAAATGCTTTTGTTTCAACCGCTTGCAATGTATCAAAGAAGCGGATGCTTCCTTTATCAATAATGATCAGTTTTTGAATGGTCTTTGCGATTTCTTCGATGATGTGGGTGGATACGATAATCATTCGCGGATGTTTCTGAAAACTCTCTGTCAGCATATCGTAAAATTCCACACGCATAATAGCATCGAAGCCCAGGACAGGTTCGTCTAAAAGGATGACCTCTTTATTACTTGCCAAACAGATAATCGTTGAAACCATCGTTTTCATGCCAAGGGAAAGATGATGAAATTTCTTCTTGCCGTCCAACTCGAAACGTTCCATCATTTCCGAGGCAAAGTCATCATCGTAGTTTGGGTTCACTTCCGAGGCAATCCGCAGCAGTTTCCGCACCGGAAGATTAAAATGCTTTGCAAAGTTTTCAATATAACTCACGCCTGTATCCAAAGTCGATGTTGTTATTGCCTTACCGTCAACTTGAATCGAGCCGCTTGTAATATTCTGATACCCGGCGATGGATTTGAGAAGCGTTGTTTTGCCCGCGCCATTCCTGCCAAGCAAGCAATAGATACCCGGTTCGCCAATCGAAAGGGTAATGTTTTTTAGCACGGTTGCTTGCCCGTACTGCTTTGTTACTTGCTTAAGTTCGATCATGTAGCCATTCCTCCTAAACAGCATTGCAATATGGATTGTCTTTCGCAATATCTTATGCTAGAATGAAGTATAAACCTTTGTGTTACACAAAAGTCAATAGGAGAAAATAGAAATGAAGAACTATTTTTCAATAGGGGAAGCGGCAAAGGCAGCCCATACAACGAACGAAACGCTGCGGCACTATGACCGTATCGGATTAGTGAAGCCAAGCAAAAAGGATGAATGGACGAATTACCGCTATTATACCGAACAAGACATTGTCCGCCTAAATACGGTGCGGGCTTTGCAGCTGATGGACTTATCTTTGCAGGAGATCAAGACGGTTTTAGAATATGACGATCTTGAAAAAATTATCGATTTTTTAGCGAAAGCAGAAAAAAAGGCTGATGAAAAAATGGCGGCGCTCCAGTACAGCAAATCAAAAATCCAGTTGGCAAAAGCGGACTATGAAAGTAAATTGCAGAGGCAACAAAAGTTCAATAGCTCCTTTGTCAAAGATTATCCAGAGCGTGTTATTTTGCTTTCAGATACTTTAGAAGTTCCAACGCTTGACAATCTTTGGAATTATCTCAGCCATTTCTACGACAAAGTTACGCCTGCCTTAAAAGAGCAGTTTTCCTTTGAGGATTTAGCTGGCATATACACGGAAAACGGAATGACAAGGCTCTTTGCTGTCTGTATGGATTATGTGAATATAGACGGCATAAAGGTGCTTCCAAAAGGGAAATACCTATGCGCGAACTGCACGGAAGAAAATCAAGAGCAAACGCTGCGCAAATTGATTCACATAGCCCAAACAGATTATGGCGTAGCACCGCGTTTTACGGTGCAACTCATCGTCGTATCAGGGATTTTACAATGGAATTATGAAGCGCAGGTTTATGTTGATAGATAATATACATGAAAGCAGGTATGGGATTATCCCGCCGCCCTTTTATATGTTTATCAAGGGCAAACGCAACAAAAGCCACCTTTCAGGTGGGATGTCGAGTGCGGGAACGTAAAGGGCTTGGGGGTGTTCCAGCACCGGGCCCCTGGAGGCAGTCCCAGCTTGTTGCTGGAATTTTGTCAAAGAACGACGGCGTCCGTTTCTTTCTGCGCAGGACAATAAGCGGCTGTGGACAAGAGTATGGCGGACTTGTGAATAATGCGTGAAATGCAAAGGAAATGCTTTACATTGCGGAATGCATATTGTAAAATAATAGAAGCTGTTACACAATCTACAAAATATATAATAGGAGTTGTTTCATTTGCAACCGAAATATAAGCGGGTCCTTTTAAAGTTGAGCGGGGAGTCCCTTGCGGGAAACGAGACGCATGGCATTGATTTTGAGACGGTTTTGCGCATCTGCCGCCCGATTAAAGAATGCGTGGACATGGGCGTTCAGATTGCCATTGTCGTAGGCGGAGGCAATTTCTGGCGCGGCCGCAGTAGCGGACAGATGGACCGCACCCGTGCAGACCACATGGGCATGCTGGCAACTACCATCAATGCGCTCGGCGTAGCGGATGCGTTGGAACAGTTGGGGCTGACGGTGCGTGTGCAGACCGCCATTTCCATGCAGCAGATCGCAGAGCCCTATATTCGGAACCGCGCCGTGCGGCATTTGGAAAAAGGCCGTGTCGTAGTGTTCGGATGTGGAACGGGCAACCCCTTTTTCTCCACCGATACAGCGGCCTCTTTGCGCGCTGCCGAGATTGATGCGGATATTATCCTCAAGGCCACGATGGTGGACGGCGTTTATGATAGCGACCCGAAGAAAAATCCGAACGCCGTAAAGTACGATACCCTTTCGTTTATGGATGTATTGAATCAAAACTTGCAGGTGATGGACAGTACCGCTGCCACCATGTGCAAGGATAACAACATTCCGATCCTGGTGTTCAGCATTGACCAGCCGGAAAATATCAAAAAAGCCATTTGCGGGGAACCGATTGGCACCATTGTAAAGGAGGAAGAACAGTGAAAGAAGTATTGAAGAACGCGGAAGAGCGTATGGAAAAGAGCGCAGCAAATTTGGAGCACACCTATGCGGGGGTCCGTGTGGGCCGGGCAAATCCGGCTGTGCTGGATAAGGTAAAAGTGGATTATTACGGGGCGCCCACCGCGATCAACCAGCTGGCAGCGGTGTCTGTGGCAGAGGCGCGCGTATTGGTGATCCAGCCGTGGGATGCGTCGGTGTGCCGTGCGATTGAAAAGGCGATTCAGGCGTCCGACATCGGCATCAACCCGCAGAGCGACGGCAAGGTGATCCGGATGACCTTCCCGCAGTTGACCGAGGAGCGCCGCAAGGAGCTTGTCAAAGAGGTCAGCAAGATGGCGGAGGAGACGAAGATCACGGTGCGTTCCATCCGCCGCGATGCCATTGAGAAGCTGAAGGCGATGGAAAAGAAAGCGGAGATCAGCGAGGATGACCTGAAGAAAGGCGAGAAGAAGACGCAGGATCTCACGGATAAGTATTGCAAAGAGATCGATTCCATCTTTGAAAAGAAGCAAAAAGAAATCATGGAGATCTAATGCTCCTGCATATTCATGAATAGAGATGGGACGAATACGATGAAAGATGCGAGCGGAATTCGAAAAGCAGAGCTTCTTCCACGCCATGTGGGGATTATCATGGACGGAAATGGCCGCTGGGCCAAAAAGCGCGGATTGCCGCGTTCGGCGGGTCATGTGGCCGGGGCCTCCAATTTCCGAACGATTACAAAATATTGCAGTCAGATCGGCATCCCCTATTTGACGGTGTATGCGTTTTCCACAGAGAACTGGAAACGGCCGCAGGAGGAAGTCAAGGCCTTGATGCGCCTTTTCAAGCAGTATCTGGAGGAGGCGCTCCGGGATTTTACGGAGGAGAATATCCGCACGCGTTTCATCGGAGATGTCTCTGTTTTCGACCCGGTTTTGCGCGACTTGATTGAGCGGGTGGAGGAATCCAGCAAGAATAAAACCGGCATGGTACTCAATATCGCCATGAATTACGGTGGGCGCGCAGAACTCGCACATGCGGTGCGCCGGTTGGCGCAGGAGGTGAAATCCGGCGTAATCCAGCCGGATGAAATCGACGAAGACGCAATTTCCCGCTACCTCTATACCGCCGGGCAGCCGGACCCGGATCTCATTATTCGCCCCAGCGGGGAAAACCGTACTTCTAATTTTTTGCTATGGCAATCTGCTTACAGCGAATATGTGATTATGGACATCTTATGGCCGGACTTCACCACGCAGGATTTGGATCGCGCCTTGGATGAATTTGCCAAACGAAATCGGCGCTTTGGAGGGATATAATTGAAATCAAGAGTGGTTTCTGGAGCAGCATTGGTTGTTTTTTTGCTGGCAATTGTGCTCTTTAATCAGATGTTTCCCTTAGCGCTCAATCTGGCGATTGCCCTCATCTCTGTGATGGGCGTCGTAGAAATTATCTCTGCCCTAGGCATGTCCAAAAATTATATTTTATTGATCCCCAGTGTCGTTTTTGCCGCTGTGCTGCCACTGCTTCAGGGCACGTGGCAGCAGGCGGCCTATTACATTTATACGGTCGTCATTTTTAGCGCGTTGATTTTTTACCATCAATTGTTCACCTTCCGGGAGATCGGCGTTGTGTACAGCATGTCGCTTTTGATTCCAACTGCTTTGCAGACCTTGGTTGGCCTGCGGGAGTCTGGCGGCGGGCATGGGATGTTCTATGTGATTATCGCGATCTTCTCCGCGTGGATTGCGGATGCCGGGGCATTTTTTGCAGGAAGCTTCTGGGGGAAACGGAAGCTATGCCCACAGATCAGCCCGAAAAAAACGGTGGAGGGTTTGATCGGCGGGTTTGTCTTAAACGTCGTGGCCATGCTGGTGTTTGGCTATGTCTTCCAGGCGCTGTTTTATTCGTACGAGGTCGATGTCTCCTATCTATCGCTGTTGGTGATCGGCTTTGTGGGGGCGGGGCTCTCGGTTATTGGCGACCTGGCGTTTTCGCTGATTAAACGAAGCTGCCATATCAAGGATTTTAGCGAAATCATCCCGGGCCATGGTGGGATTCTGGACCGCTTTGACAGCGTGATTTTTGTAGCGCCATTTGTTTATTTTTTGGTACAGTTTTTGCCTATCGTGATATAAAACGAGAGAACGGTTCATAATACTTCATAGAGGGGCCGGCCGGTGCGATTTTCGCAGATGGCCCGCCCCTCGCCCTGAAAGGGGATTTTTTATGAAACAGATGCTTTCCATATTGGGTTCTACAGGTTCCATTGGCACACAGACCCTCGACGTTGCACGCCGCTTGGGGATGCGTGTCTGTGCGCTTGCAGCAAACCGCAATGTGGCGATGCTTGAAAATCAAATCAGAGAATGGAAACCGCAACTTGTTGCGGTTTTTGACTTAGATGCGGCGAAAAATCTCCGTATCGCGGTTGCAGATACCCCGGTCCGCGTGGTGCAGGGGATGGAGGGGCTTTGTGAAGCTGCCTCCATCGCCTGTGCGGATGTAGTCTGCAATTCCGTGGTGGGGATGGTCGGTCTGCGCCCAACCCTGGCGGCAATCGCTGCGAAAAAGGATGTGGCATTGGCGAATAAAGAGACCCTTGTGGCGGGCGGCGCGCTGGTGATGAAGGCGGCGCGCGAAGCGGGCGTCCATATCCTGCCCGTGGACAGCGAGCATTCCGCCATCTTTCAGTGCTTGCAGGGATGCCCGGAGAAAAAGGCGCTGGGACGGCTCATTTTGACCGCTTCCGGAGGGCCGTTTTTTGGCAAAACGCGGGAGGAGCTCGTGTCCGTCACGCCGGAGCAGGCGCTCAAGCACCCCAATTGGAATATGGGGGCGAAGGTGACCATTGACTCCGCCACCCTGATGAACAAGGGCTTGGAAATTACAGAGGCCTTCTGGCTGTTTGATGTCGCCCCGGAGCAGATCGATGTGGTTGTACATCGGGAAAGCATCGTCCACTCGATGGTCGAATACGCCGACCACTCCGTCCTGGCGCAGCTCGGCGTGCCGGATATGCGCATCCCCATTCAATATGCGCTCACATGGCCGCAGCGTTTCCCCTCCCCGGTGGAACCGCTCGACTTTATCAAGTGCGGCGCCCTGCATTTCTCGCAGCCGGATGAGGAAACCTTCCTGTGCTTGCGCGCTTGTAAGCGTGCCTTGTTGCGTGGAGGCTTGGCTTCCACGGCGGCAAACGGCGCAAATGAGGAGGCAGTCCGGCTGTTTTTGGACCGCAAGATTTCTTTCCTGCAGATCGGGGAATTGGTCATGCAGGCGATGGAGCATCAACCGGATGCGGAGATTGCATCCGTTGAGGATATATTGAACGCCGATCAAGCGGCGCGCGCGTTTGTGCGCCAGAAGGCGAAGGTTTGAGGTGATTGTTATCTTACAGGTTTTATTGGTAATTATTGCCGTCCTGCTCTTTGGATTCATTATTTTCATCCACGAGTTCGGCCATTTTATGACAGCAAAATTGAGCGGGATACGGGTAAACGAATTTGCAATCGGTATGGGCCCGACGCTGTTCCGCTTCCAAAAGGGGGAGACGACCTACGCCCTGCGCCTGCTGCCCATCGGTGGCTTTTGCGCCATGGAAGGCGAGGACGAGGACAGTGATGACGAAGGCGCATTTAATAACAAACCCGTTTGGAAACGGATTTTAGTCGTCGTGATGGGCGCGGTGATGAATATCGTCTTGGGGCTTGTCCTGATGATGATTTTGTTAGTGCAGCAGCCGGCCTTCAGCTCCACAACGATCGCGGAGTTCCAGGAGGGCGCGGCGACCCAGGCGGCCGGCTTACAGGTCGGCGATACCTTTACAAAGGTAGACGGGTATAAGGTCACCACGGACCGCGACCTCAGCTTTGCGCTGGCGACGGCGAACCCGGACGCGGTGGACATCGAGGTTTCGCGCGACGGCCAGACTTTGACGTTTGAAGATGTCAAATTTAATACAAGGGATAACGATGGGACGAAAGTCCTGATGTTGGACTTCTATGTAAACCCAATCCCCAAAAATGTGGGGACGTTGATCACCAAGTCGTTCCAGGATACGGTTTCCACGGTCCGGATGGTGTGGTACAGCCTTGCCGGCCTGGTGACAGGGAAATTCGGCCTAAATGATATGGCTGGGCCGGTCGGCGCGGCCAGCGCGATCGGAGAAGTGGCGTCGCAGGGGTTGCAGCAGAGCTTTGGCACCGCGATCAATAACATCTTATACATGATGATGATTATCACGGTTAACCTCGGCGTGGTCAACCTGCTGCCCTTCCCGGCGCTCGATGGCGGTCGCTTTGTCTTCCTGTTGGTGGAAGCTGTGCGCCGCAAACCGGTCAATCCAAAGTACGAAGGTTGGGTAAATGCCGCAGGGTTTGTGCTCCTGATGTGCCTCATGGTGGTGATCACCTTTAGCGATATTCTGCGGCTTGTGACAGGAAAGGGGATCGGCGCATGAGACGGCAGTCCAAACAGGTTTTTGCGGGAAAAGTGGCGATCGGCGGCGGCGCGCCAATCAGCGTGCAGTCCATGCTCAACGTCCCCGCGTCGGATATCGAGGGGAACGTGCGGCAGGCGGTGGAATTGGAGCGCGCCGGCTGTGAGATTCTTCGCGTTTCGATTCCTGACCAGGCGGCGGTCGCCCTGATTCCCGCCATCAAACAGGCGGTGCAGATTCCTCTGGTGGCGGATATCCACTTTGACTACCGCCTGGCGCTGGAATCCGCCGCCGCAGGAATCGACAAAATCCGCATCAATCCCGGCAATATCGGCAGGAGCGACCATGTGAAAGCGGTGGCGGACGCCTGCCGGCAAAGGGGGATCCCCATCCGCATCGGGGTCAATTCCGGCTCTGTGGAGAAGGAGATCTTGGCGAAATACGGCGCCCCGACCCCCGAAGCGCTGGTGGAGAGCGCGCTCTACCACGCCTCGCTGCTGGAGCGCTTTGATTTTACCGATATTATCCTTTCGATCAAATCCTCCGACGTGGATACGATGATCCGGGCGTATGAACTCTGTGCGGAGCGGTGCGGCTACCCGCTCCACCTCGGCGTTACGGAGGCGGGGACGGAGCGCATGGGGCTGGTAAAATCCTCCATCGGGATCGGTTCTCTGTTGCAGCGCGGGATCGGCGACACCATCCGGGTTTCCTTGACGGCGGACCCGGTGAAGGAAATTGCGGCGGGTATGGACATCTTAAAGGCGCTGAATCTGCGCAATGAGGGGATTCAGTTTGTATCCTGCCCGACGTGCGGCCGCACCAAGATCGACCTGATCGCCATTGCGGGTGAGGTGGAACGCCGTCTTTCCCATTGTAAGAAGCCGATCAAGGTGGCAGTGATGGGCTGTGCGGTCAATGGGCCCGGAGAGGCCCGCGAAGCGGACATCGGCATTGCAGGCGGCGACGGCGTGGGGCTGCTCTTCAAAAAAGGGGAGATTGTCCGCAAAGTTCCGGAGGACAAGCTGGTGGACGAGCTGGTCAAGGAAGTGGAGGCGCTGTAACCGGGGGATTCCCCGTCAAACCGTTTGATACCAATTTGGAGGCTGTTGGAACTTGAAGACTTTTGGTGAATTCTTTGGCCCATACATAGAGCTTTCCCGTTACCCGGAGAGCATGCACCACGGTGAGCTGACCGGCCTGCAGATCGATACGCGCAACCGCGTGTTGACCGCGAAGGTCGCTTTCCCGGCGCTGGTGGACCGCAATACGTTGTTTCACGCGGAAAAGGAGATTGCCAGCTGCAAAACGTTGCAATTGCATCGGGCAGTGCTCGACCCGCAGTTCCCGCAGGAGTGCTTTACCGTGGAATATTATCCCAACCTGGTGCAGGAGCTGAAACGGCGGGATGCCAGCATCAACGGGACATTAAACCAGTCCTCCGCGCGTTTGGAGGGCGATAAGCTGATTGTGACGCTCAGCCACGGCGGAGGGAACCTGCTGCTGTCCCGCCATGCAGACCGCCTTCTTTCCGACATCATCCGGGAGGAATTTGGAGTTTCGGTGCAGGTGGAGTTCGACGGCACGCTCACGCTGGACAGCGACAGTGTGGCCTATATCGAAAAGCAAAAGAAGCAGGAGGAAACCCTGCGGCGGGAAGCGGTGGTACAGGAAATCGAGGAATACGAACAGAGCATGGAAAAAAGCGCTTCGCCAAAGAAGCAAAAGAAGTGCATCAGCGTCCGCACGCCGGAAACCATGCTGCCAACCGTCTTGCTGGACACCGCAAAGGAGCTTTATGGCCGCCCCGCGAAAGCGAAGCCGGTTCCAATCAGCCGTATCACGCCGGACATCGGCAGCGTGACGGTTTGGGGCGAAATCTTTTCGGTGGATTCCAAATTGACGCGCGACCAGAACCGCAAAATCTATTCGATCAATATAACGGACTATACCAGTTCGATCACGCTAAAAATCATTGAACTCGTCGCCCAGTGCAAAATGTTGGACACGCTGAAAAAGGGGATGTCCATCCTGGTGCGCGGCGATGTGGAGTATGATAAGTACGACCGCGAGATTGTGCTGCGCCCCAAGGGGATTTCCACGGTGGAACAGCTCAAGGTGGTGGACGATGCGCCGGAAAAGCGCGTGGAACTGCATCTGCATACCAATATGTCCAGCATGGACGGCGTAAGTTCCGCAGGGGATTTGATCGAGCGCGCCTATGCGTGGGGGCAGCCCGCCATCGCCATCACGGACCACGGCGTGGCCCAGGCGTTCCCGGACGCTATGAACGCCTTGGAGCGGATCACCGGGAAAGGCGGGAAATTCAAGGTGATCTACGGCGTGGAGTCGTACTTCATCAACGATATGGTTCCCGCTGTGACCGGCCATTCCAGCAACACACTGGACGATGAATTCATATCGTTTGATATTGAGACGACCGGCCTGAGCCCCAACAAGGAGCGCATCACCGAAATCGGCGCGGTGCGCATCCGCAACGGCGAGGTGGTGGAAAGTTTCGATACGTTTGTCAACCCGCAGATGCCGATCCCGCCGAAGATCACAGAGCTGACCGGGATCACGGATGAAATGGTGAAGGACGCTCCCCTGGAGAAAGAAGCGCTCAAACAGTTCTATGCTTTTTGCGGGAAGGATGCGGTGCTCCTCGCGCACAATGCAGAGTTTGATACATCGTTCATCCGCATTGCGGCGGAGCGCTGTGGGATGGAGTTCCCCTATGCCTATATCGATACCCTCCCCATGTGCCGCGCCATGCTCAAGGATCTGAAAAACCATAAACTCGATACGGTTGCCAAACACTTAAAATTGGACCCGTTCAACCACCATCGCGCCTGCGACGACGCGGCGGTGCTGGCGAAGATTTTTATCATCCTGATGACGCGGCTAAAGGAGGATACAGGCGCAAAAACCGTGGAGGACATCAACACCTCATTGGCGGGGGGCGACCCAAAGAAGATGCGCCCCTATCATCAAATTATTTTGGTCAAGAACCAGACCGGTTTGAAGAACCTGTATAAGCTGATCTCCTTCTCGCATTTGGATTATTTCTTCAAGAAGCCGCGCATTCCAAAGAGCGTGTTGACGCAGTACCGCGAAGGGCTGCTGATTGGGAGCGCCTGCGAAGCGGGAGAGCTGTACCGGGCGATTTTCAACGGGCAGCCGTGGAATACGCTGTGCGAAATTGCAAGCTTCTACGATTATTTGGAGATTCAGCCGCTGGGAAACAACATGTTCATGGTGCGCAATGGCGACGTACCAAATGAAGAGACCCTGCGGGAGTTCAACCGGACGATCATCAAATTGGGTGAAAAACTCAACAAGCCGGTGGTCGCCACCTGCGACGTCCATTTTATGGACCCGAAGGACGGGGATTACCGGAAAATCCTGATGGCCGGGCAGGGCTTTGACGACGCCGACCATCAAGCGCCCTTGTATATGCGGACGACTGCGGAAATGCTGGAGGAATTCGCTTACCTTGGGAAGGAAAAGGCGTATGAAGTCGTCGTGACGAACACCCAAAAGATCGCCGATATGGTGGAGCAGGTACGCCCGATTCCGGAGGGCGTGTTCCCGCCGTTCATCGATGGGGCGGAAGAACAGCTGAATGAGATCTGCTGGAAGCGCGCCAAGGAAATCTATGGCGACCCGCTGCCGAAGATCGTCCAAGACCGCTTGGAGCGCGAGCTCGGTTCCATCAACAAGCATGGATTCTCCGTGTTGTATATGACGGCGCAGAAGCTGGTGGCGGACTCCGAGGCCCACGGTTATCTGGTGGGATCGCGTGGTTCGGTTGGCTCATCGTTTGTGGCCAGCATGTCCGGTATCTCAGAGGTCAACCCCCTTGCTCCCCACTACATCTGCCCAAACTGCAAGAACAGCGAATTTATCACGGATGGCAGTTACGGTTCCGGCTTTGACCTTCCGCCGAAGAAATGCCCCAAATGCGGCACGGATTACAACCGCGACGGCCACACCATCCCCTTTGAAACCTTCCTGGGGTTCGACGGCGACAAGACGCCGGATATCGATTTGAACTTCTCCGGCGAATACCAGTCGGGGGCGCACCGGTACACAGAGACGCTGTTCGGCAAGGACCACGTGTTTAAAGCCGGAACCATCGCGACGGTTGCGGATAAGACCGCGATTGGGTTCGTCAAGAAATATGCGGAAGAACACAACATGGTTCTGCACCGCGCAGAGGAGCAGCGCTTGGCGATCGGCTGTACCGGCATCAAGCGCACCACGGGCCAGCATCCGGGCGGCATGGTGGTCGTGCCGAGAGGACACGATATTTTTGAGTTCTGCCCAGTGCAGCATCCGGCCAACGACCCGAATTCCGATAATATCACAACACACTTCGACTTCCATTCCATCCACGATACGATCTGTAAGCTGGATGAGCTCGGGCACGACGTTCCGACCATCTATCACTATCTGGAAGAATACACGGGCATCCCCGTGATGTCCGTCTCGATGAGCGACCCAGAGGTGATGTCCCTGTTCGAGTCGCCCAAGGCGCTGGGGGTCACGCCGGAGGACATCGACTGCCAGACGGGGACCTTTTCGCTCCCCGAACTGGGGACGCCCTTTGTGCGGCAGATGCTGGTGGACGCGAAACCGAAGACCTTCTCCGACCTGCTGCAAATTTCCGGTTTGTCCCACGGCACGGACGTGTGGCTGGGAAACGCGCAGGACCTCATCAAAAAGGGGACTTGCACCATTTCCGAGGTCATCGGTACGCGCGACAGCATTATGACATACCTTCTGCAAAAGGGCCTGGAGCCCAAGATGGCGTTTAAGATTATGGAGATCGTGCGTAAGGGAAAGGCGCCGAAGCTTTTGACCGACGAACATAAACAGGCGATGCGGGACCACAATGTGCCGGAATGGTACATCGATTCCTGTATGAAGATCAAATACATGTTCCCGAAGGCGCATGCGGCCGCCTATATGATTTCGGCTTTGCGCTTGGGATGGTATAAGGTGCACCGTCCGGTGGAGTATTATGCGGCCTATTTCAGTGTGCGCGGCGAGGACTTTGACGGCGCAACGGTCATCCAGGGGCGCGAAGCGGTGCGCCGCCGCATGAATGAAATCAGCATGAAGGGCAAGGAGGCCAGCGCCAAGGAGGAAGCGGCCTATTCCACGTTCCAGATTGCGAATGAAATGCTGGCGCGCGGGATCGAAGTGCTCCCGGTGGATCTATATAAATCGGATGCGAAAAAATATGTGGTGGAAAACGGGAAGATTCGCTTGCCGTTTTCTTCCCTGGCAGGCGTGGGAGAAGCGGCGGCGAACGCTCTGGCAGAAGCGCGGGAGACGGGCGGCCCGTATATCTCCGTTGACGACCTGCAGGCGCGCTCTAAGGTGTCCAAAGCGGTCATTGAAATGTTGGAGCAGGCCGGCTCCCTGAAGGAGCTGCCGGCCAGTTCGCAGATGACGCTGTTTTAGAGGCAGGGAGAGGGACAACGATGGAACAGAAACAACAGATTGCTTCAACCGCCCGCGTGGCACGCGGCGCGGTTTTAGTGGGCGAGGTGACACTCGGCGAGGAAAGCTCCGTATGGTATAATGCGGTGGTACGTGCGGACAATGCCCCGATTGTCATCGGCGCCCGCTCCAATATTCAGGATTGCTGTGTGCTGCACGTGGACGAAGGGCATCCCATCCAGATTGGGGACGGGGTCACCGTGGGCCACGGCGCCATTTTGCACGGCTGCACCATTGGGGACAATTCGCTCATCGGAATGGGCGCGGTGGTGCTCAATGGGGCGCAGATCGGGAAAAATTGCATCATTGGCGCGTCCGCCCTGGTGACGCAGGGGATGCAAGTGCCGGATGGTTCTATGCTGTTGGGCGTACCGGCCAGGGTGCGCCGCCCGCTCACAGAGGAAGAGATTGAGAGCAACCGCCGCGCAGCGGAGGAGTACATTCATAGTATGAAAACATTGGATTGAGGGAGAAAGAAGGGGGAGGAAGAGCAGATGGGGAACCGAATCTTTTTCAGCCATGCAAGTGCGGATAAGGAATTGGTAGAACGTGTCGTTGATTTTTTTGTCTCATCCATGGACATCCAGAGAAGGGAAATCTTTTGTACTTCCCTGAAAGGAACGTTGCCGCCGGGAAAGGAATTCATTCCGAGGATCAAGCAGGAAATTGCCGGTTGTAAAGTGGTTGTGATGCTCATTACACAGGCGTATTTGGAAAGCCCATTCTGCTTGGCGGAATTGGGAGCGGCTTGGGCGCTGAACCAGGAGATCTATCCGTTGACGGTTTCGCCGGTCACCTATAAGGATTTGGAAAGAACGCCGCTAAAAGGGATACAATGTCTGGATCTGCAATCCGAAGAGGATCTTTCCGTTTTATATGACTCTTTTGTAAAGAGTGAAATCGCGGAAAGCAATGAGCTCCTTTTCCGTAAGGGATTGCATCAATTTTTAGCAGGCGGGCCGGCTCATGGGAGCGCTTCCGAAGAGCAACCGGGAATTATTGATCATGCTGAAGAACTAAAGGATTATATCAAAGGTTTGGAAGATCAAGCGGCTAAAAAGGATGTACAAGCCAAGTTTTTGCTGGGATGTATTTATTCCGAAGGGATCTTGGTCCCGCAGGATACGAGAAAAGGAATCGAATATCTACGCGAAGCAGCAGATAATGATGATCCTGCGGCGCAATACCGCCTATCAAGCTTATATTATCGAGGGGTGATGGGAGAGCCGGATTTTGATAAGGCTTTTCAATGGGAGAAAAAAGCGGCGGATAATCGATATGTACCGGCGATGGAAGGGCTAGCTTGGCTATACAGAGCTGGTTTGGGCTGTGAGCGCGATTTAGAGAAGGCCAAATATTGGTATGAGCAGGCTGCAGAGTATGGATATGTGGGTGCATATAGTCCATTGGCAGCAACTTGTGAAACATTGTTACTCGATGACGCTGTAAAGTGGTGGGAAAAGGCCGCAGATTTAAATGATTCTTACGCTTGCTACCATCTGGGCAAGCTCTATAAAGACGGATATGGAAAGCAGAAACCGAATTATCAGAAAGCTGCGGATTTGTTTCGGAGAGCATCGGAGCCGGAACATAACCAAGTGGAAGCACAATATGAATTGGGACAAATGTACTATTTGGGTTATGGTTTTGTAGGGAGAGACTTCAAGGAGGCCTTGCGATGGTTCCAGTCTGCGGCGGAAACCGGGCAGGTGGATTCGCAATACAATACCGCCTACCAGTATCAATATGGGTTGGGTGTGGAACAAAATGTTGATGCTGCAATCGAGTGGTATGAGAAAGCGGCAGCACATGGACATGCATTGTCCCAAGTGGATGTGGCGAATCTTTATGCCAGCTTACATACTGCGGCGGGATATGAGAAAGCGCGGCATTGGTATGAACAGGCCTGCGAGCAGAATTGTTTCAAGGCGTATCGAAAGCTGGGCGATCTATATTTCTGGGGGCTGGGATGTCAGGCGGACCGTGCAAAGGCGCTCCGCTATTACCGGAAGGCGGCCGAACAGGGGGATGACATTGCGAAAGCAAAGCTGGGAATGGTTTAAAAACGATTCCATTTGAAAAGACAGGAGAATGAGATTTGGGAACGTATACGACGCTGTTGCTGGACGTGGACGGCACGCTCTTGGACTTTAAAGCCTCGGAACGTGCCGCTTTGGAAACGACCTTCCAGCGCCATGGATATTTGCTGAATGATTCCGTCAAAGAGACCTATCATGCGATCAACAGTGCGCTTTGGGGCCGGTTCGAGCGTGGCGAGATCTCCCGCGAGGAAGTGATTTACAGCCGCTTTGTGGAATTGTTCCGCGCGCTTGGCATCGATGGCGACGGGCGCGCGTTTGAAGATGAATACCAGGAAGAGCTGGGCCGGGGGGCGTTTTTGCTTCCGGGGGCCGAGGAGGTCTGCGCATATTGCGCACGGTTCTGCGACCTGTATATTGTCACCAACGGCGTTTCCCGCACCCAGTATAGCCGCCTCCATGATTCCGGTTTGGACCGTTATATGAAAGGGATTTTTGTCTCGGAGGACGCTGGGTATCAAAAGCCGATGAAGGCATATTTTGATTATGTGTTTGCACGCATCCCCGGCTTCCAGGCGGAAAAGACGTTGATCGTGGGGGATTCGTTGAGTTCCGATATCCGGGGTGGCAACAACGCGGGAATCGATACCTGCTGGTATTGTCCAGATGGAGGACAAATGCCCGGCGACGTGCGGGTGAATTATACGATCCGTCGCTTGGAAGAGTTGAAGGATTTGATTGCATGAGGGCTTGCCAAGAGCAGGCCCGCTTTTTCCGGATGGATAGCTGGATTTCGAGAAAATCCGTTAAAATAGGTTGACACATATAGTTCACTATGCTATTATATTAGCACGCTAAAGCGGAGCGGGGAATCCCGCATGCATTTTGAGGAGAAACGGTAGGTTGTTATGAAGAAATACAACAAGATTACACCGGAAGGCACCAAGGATCTTCTATTTGAAGAATGCCTGGCGCGGCGCTATGTAGAACAGACGCTGTCGGACGTCTTTTCTTCCAGAGGATTCAACGAAGTTGTGACGCCGGGACTGGAATTTTACGATGTGTTCGATCCGGATTTTTCCGGAATCAGCCAGGAAACCATGTACAAGATGAGCGACCGCCACGGCCGCTTGATGGTAATGCGGCCCGACTCGACTATCCCGATCGCGCGCCTGACTGCGACCCGGCTGCAAACCTTGCCGAAGCCGGTGCGCTTATATTACAATCAAAAGATTTACCGCAGCAATCCAGGGCTCACCGGCCGCAACAATGAGGCGACCCAGACCGGAATTGAGCTTTTGGGAGCGCCCGGACGCCGGGCAGATTTGGAAGTCATCGTTACCGCAGTGGAAGCGCTGAGCCGCTGCGTCCCGAACTTCCGCCTGGAATTGGGCCACGCTGGATTCTTCCGCGCGTTGGCCGCGCAGCTTCCCATTGGCGACGACCTGCGGGAGGATATCCGCAGCACCATCGAGTCCAAGAATTACGCGGCGCTGAACACCATTCTGGATCAGCTGGAAAACAGCCGTCCGGTGGACGCGATGCGCCGGTTGCCGCGCTTATTCGGCGGGGAAGAGGTCTTTGCGCAGGCGGCACCGCTGTGCAGTGATGAGACGTCCAGCAAGACGTTGGCTTATCTGCACGAATTGTACCAGGCGCTGGTGGAATTGGGCCTTGGAGACCGGATGATTGTAGACTTGGGGCTGGTCCAGCGCAATGATTATTACACAGGCGTGATTTTCAGCGCATATGTAGAAAATGTGGGTGACGCCGTTTTGCTCGGCGGCCGTTATGACAAGCTTTTGGCCCAGTTTGACACGCCGATGCCCGCGGTTGGTTTTGGCGTCAATGTGGATGGGTTGGCAGAACTGCTGCTCAAGCAGGGAAAAATCCCGGCGGCAACGCCGGTGGAAGTCTTGGTGCATAGCGACGAAGGGTATGAGATCAAGGCGTTGCAATATGCATCCCGCCTGGCGGGACAAGGCTGCAAATGTGAGAGTTCCGTATTTGAGACGCGCGAGGAGGCCCTGCATTATGCAAAGGTGCGGGGGATTCACCGGGTCGACTGTGTGAGCGATTGCGTGGAAACCATCAATCTATAGGGGAGTCGTTATGAAACCATTGAGAATGGCCCTGACAAAGGGCCGGTTGGAAAAGGATACCGTGGCCCTGCTGGAGCGCATCGGCTACGATTGTGAAGCGGTCCATAACAAGGGCCGGAAGCTGATTTTGCCCGTGGGAGACCGCTTGGAAGTGGTGCTTGCAAAGGCGGCGGACGTCATCACCTATGTGGAGCACGGCGTGTGCGATTTGGGCGTGGTGGGGAAGGATACCATCATGGAAAATGGGACCAGCTTCTATGAAGTGCTGGACCTGGGGTTTGGCCGCTGTAAATTTGCGCTGGCCGCGCCGAAAGGGAGCGATTTCTTTGGCGGGTATGCCAGCCGGACCATTGCTACCAAGTATCCCAATGTGGCGCGCAATTATTTTGAAAGCAAGGCGATGGACATCCGCTTTATCAAGATCGAAGGATCGGTGGAGCTGGCCCCCCTGCTGGGGTTGTCCGATGCCATTGTCGATATTGTGGAAACGGGTACAACCCTGAAAGAAAATGGCTTGGAGGTCGTGGAGACCATCTGTGACATCTCCGCACGTTTGATCGTGAATACTGCAAGCCTGAAACTGCGCAAGGCGGAGATCGAAGAGCTGGTTGCGCAGATGGAACAGGCAAAGAAACAGGCATAAAGGAGGCGGGAGCGTTGATTCAATATGTGAAACAGGGCGGCGATTTTGGCCGCGCCTTTATCCAGCAACTAAAAGAGCGCAGCGCGAATTCCGGCAAGAAGGTGGACGACGCTGTCGCTGAAATTGTAGAGACAGTGCGACGCGACGGGGATGCCGCTGTGCGCATGTATACGGAGCGGTTCGACGGAAGCGTTCCGGAACAATTGGTGATTGAAAAGGCGGATATGCAGGAGCTGATTAAAGCATGCGACCCCGCCTTTGTTGCGGCTTTGGAGAGAGCAGCTGCAAACATCCGAGATTTCCATGCCCGGCAGAAGCAGCAGAGCTGGTTGCAGACCGAGGCCAACGGGGTCATTATGGGCCAGCGTGTGCGCGGGCTTGCCCGTGTGGGGCTGTATGTGCCCGGCGGCACGGCTGCCTATCCTTCCTCGGTCTTGATGAACGCGATCCCCGCCAAAATCGCCGGGGTCAAGGAGCTTGTCATGGTGACGCCGCCCGGAAAGGACGGCAAGCCCAACCCGGATATTCTGGCGGCCGCGCTGGTGGCCGGTGTGGACCGCGTGTTCCTGGTGGGCGGGGCGCAGGCTGTGGCAGCGTTGGCCTTTGGAACGGAGAGCATTCCCAAGGTGGATAAGATCGTTGGGCCGGGAAATATCTTTGTCGCTACGGCAAAGCGCCAGCTCTATGGCACGGTGGACATCGATATGATTGCCGGCCCCAGCGAGATCCTGATTCTCGCAGACGATACGGCAAATCCGGAATTTTTGGCAGCGGACCTCATGTCCCAGGCGGAACACGATCCGCTGGCCTCTTCGATTTTGCTCACCACTTCGGCGCGCATCGCAGAGGAAACCATCGCCGCTGTTTACCGCCAGATCGAAGGCCTGTCCCGAAAGGACATCATCAACCAATCCCTGGACAATTTTGGCGCAGTGATGCTGTGCAACGATATGGAGGAAGCGGTTGAGTTTGCCAATGCATTGGCCCCGGAACATCTGGAGGTCTGTGCCGCGAACCCGATGGAGTTTATCGGGAAGATCGACAACGCGGGATCGGTGTTTCTCGGAAACTGGTCGCCGGAACCTCTGGGTGACTACTTTGCAGGGCCGAACCATGTGCTTCCCACCAGCGGGACGGCGCGCTTTTTCTCCCCGCTTTCGGTGGACAGCTTCGTCAAGAAGTCCAGCTTCATCTATTATACGCAGGACGCCTTGATGCAGGCAAAGGAGGATATCATTAAGCTCGCAGAGACGGAGGGCTTGACCGCGCACGCCAATTCGATCCGCGTACGCGATAAGCAAGAGGCCGCCAATTGAACGTCCATTATAGAACGGAGGAACGACCATGCCCTATACGCTGAACGATAAATTAAAGGATTTGAAACCATACGATCCGATTTCCGGAGATTACTCCATCCGTTTGGACGCCAACGAGTCCTTTTTGGAATTGCCCATTGAGCTTTTGGAAAAGGCGCAGTACGCCATGGCGGACATTGCGTTCAACCGGTATCCCGACCCGAATGCCACGGAGCTCTGCGAAAGCTTTGGCGCTTACTACGGCATTGACCCCGCGCTTGTAACTGCGGGCAACGGCTCGGATGAATGGCTGTTTATCATCGCATCGTCGTTCCTGATGCGCGGCGATAAGATTTTGACCGTGGAACCCGACTTTTCCATGTACCGCTTTTATGGCTTTTTGGCTGAGGCGGAGAGCGTGGTCTATCAGAAAAAAGAGGATCTCACGATCGATGTGGATGCATTGATCGCCGCGGTAAACGAGAGTGGGGCGAAGGTGGTCCTGTTTTCCAACCCCTGCAACCCGACGTCCCTTGGACTATGCCGCGAAGAGGTACGCAAGCTGATTACCTCCGTTTCTGCGTTGGTGGTCCTGGATGAGGCATATATGGATTTCTGGGATCAATCCCTCCTGGGCGAGGTGGCGCAGTATGACAACCTGATTATTTTGCGCACCTGCTCGAAGGCGTTTGGCATGGCGGCGGTCCGTCTCGGCTTTGCCGTGGCAAATCCGAAACTGACGCAGACGCTGCGCGCGGTGAAATCCCCGTATAATGTAAATTCAGTATCGCAAAAGATTGGTGCGCTCGTGATGAACGAGCAGGAAGTTCTTCATCAAGCGTTGGACGAAATCATCCTTTCCAGGAAGGCGCTCCAGGCTTCTTTGAAAGAGCTGGAGAGCAAATATCCGGATCAGTTGTATGTCTATGACAGCTGTACCAATTTTGTGCTGGTGCGCATGCCAAGGGCCAAAGAAGTGTTTGAAGGGCTCCTGGAGAGGGGAATCGCTGTGCGATTTATGGGCGATACGCTCAGAATTACAGCGGGTAGCGCGGAAGAAAATGCACAATTGTTAAAAAATTTAGAATCTCTACTTTCATCCTCCACAAATCCGTAAAAATGGTGTAAAATAAATTGGATTCAAAAAGTGAGGTACAGCCATGAGAACCGCACAGGAGACCCGGAAGACAAAGGAAACCGACATTGCCATAGCGCTTTCGCTGGACGGCGGCGCCGTAGAGATCTCGACAGGAATCGGCTTTTTTGACCATATGCTGACGGCCTTTGCCGTACACGGCGGCTTTGGTTTGCAGGTCAAGGCGGTGGGAGACCTCTATGTGGACGGGCACCACACCGTGGAGGACACGGGGATTGTTCTCGGGAAGGCGTTTGCCAAGGCCCTCGGCGATAAGTCCGGCATTGCACGCTTTGGCAGCTTTTACATCCCGATGGATGAAGCGCTTGCGTTTGCTGCGGTGGATGTAAGTGGAAGGCCATTTTTGGCGTTTCGGGCGGAATTTTCCCAGGAGCGCACAGGCGAATATGATCTGTGCCTGACGGAAGAATTCCTGCGTGCATTCGCAATGAATGCCGGGATTACGCTGCATGTCCGCTTGGAATACGGGGCAAATGCGCACCACGAGGTGGAGGCGATTTTTAAAGCGGTCGCCCACGCGTTGCGGCTGGCAACGGCCCAAACCGGCGGCGGTGTCCTTTCCACAAAAGGTTCCCTGTAAGTTCCACCTGTAGTTCCTTTTTGCAACGGAATTTTATGGAATACGGAATAGGAGGTAGGCAAGAAGATGGTTATTCTGCCTGCAATTGACATCAAAGATGGAAAATGTGTGCGCCTTGTACAGGGAAAGTACGATTCCGCTTATACCGTTGCGGAAAGTGCAGCGGACACAGCCAAGGCCTTTGAAGCGATGGGCGCAACATGGCTCCATATGGTGGATCTGGACGGCGCAAAAGAAGCAGTCCCGGTGAATACGGATATGATCTTTGACGTATTGAAGCAGTGCAATTTGAAAGTCGAGTTGGGCGGCGGAATCCGCAACATGGAAACGATTGATTATTATATGGACCATGGCATTTCCCGCATCATCCTCGGCTCTGCCGCGCTGAATAATCCTGCGCTTGTCAAGGAAGCGGTTGCCAAATACGGGGATAAGATCGCTGTCGGCATCGATGCCATCGACGGAAATGTTGCGGCGGAAGGCTGGACGCAGACCTCTACCGTGAATTATATTGATTTAGCCAAACACATGGAAGACGCTGGGGTGAAATACATTGTCTTTACGGATATATCCCGCGACGGCATGATGGACGGCCCGAATTTCACCATGCTGGACAAGCTCAACCGTTCGGTGTCCTGTAAGGTGATCGCCAGCGGCGGCGTCAGCAGCTTGACGGACATTGTGGTGCTTACGGCGCTGAAGCTGCACGGGGCGATCTGTGGCCGTGCGTTGTATACGCGCGATCTCAGCCTGCGCCAGGCAGTCGACCTCTGCAAAGGGGTCAAGGAGGCGTGATGGAAGGGAAATACCGCACGGACGATGCGTTCATTGAGAGCTTTTTTCAGAAGGGCGATTTGCTGCCTGCCATTGTGCAGGAGGTCGGCACAAACGAAGTCCTGATGCTTGCCTATATGAACCGCGAATCTATGAAAAAGACGTTGGAAACGGGTTATACCTGGTTTTACAGCCGTTCCCGGCAGGAGCTCTGGAATAAGGGGGCCACGTCCGGCCATCTACAGAAAATTATCAGCATCCATGGGGACTGCGACAGCGATACGCTCTTGGTCCAGGTGGAGCAGACGGGGCCGGCCTGCCACACCGGTGCGCACAGCTGCTTTTTCAATGAGATTTGGCGGCGGGACGAGTAAATTGAAACGATAAAAGGGATGAATGGTTTATGAATGACACCCTCAAGAATTTGTATGAGACCGTTTTAAGCCGTAGGGACAGCCATACGGAGGGGTCTTATACCTGCTACCTGTTTGAGCAGGGGTTGGATAAAATCCTCAAGAAATGCGGAGAAGAGTGCAGCGAGGTGATTATCGCGGCCAAAAACGGCGAAAATCACGAGACGGTGATGGAAATTTCCGACCTGCTGTACCATTTGATGGTCTTGATGGTGCAGTCCGGCATCACCTTGGAAGAAGTAGAGGCCGAATTGGACAAGCGCAGCAACAAGACGGGAAATTTGAAGAAATTCCATTCGGTTGATAAAAACAGCTGAAAGAAGGCTGGGTTCCGCAAAATTTTGCGGAACCCAGCCTTTTTATCGCTTTCAGCATGACAAAACCCCCGGTTCTACCGGGGGTAGGTAAAAAAACCTTGGCAAAAGAAAAAGTAAAAAAATCGTTCGTTCTTCAAAGGAAAAAGAATGGTACGGAGGTTCTGAAAGGAAGGCGGGGATTTTCGCGAAAAGTGTCCCTCTCGCAGAATGCTATGAAGTACCAAAGAGAACTGGTTTACCAGTAGCAGGGCAAACGATGCGATGATATTTTTCAGTACCCTTTCCAGGGGTCAGCAAGTACTGACCCCTCTGGGGTCTGAGCAAACCACTAGTTTACTAGTGGTTGTGATTCGTGGATAGCAAAAACACTCCGTTTGTCTTAGCCAGAGCCTTGCCCCAATTTTTCACGTGGGATCAGATGAAACCGATTAAAAGTTAAAGGAGGTTATCAAATGCAACATAAAGTCAAATTGACCGTCATTGATAAAAAGTTGTACCCTGAATTACAAGCACAATACTGTGCAGATCCCCATGCGGGTGCATGTCCTTTGCTATAATGTCGGGGATGAATTCATCTTTGAACGCTATGGGATTGCCGACGATATATCACGTTCCGCAAAGAAGCTTTCAGTATAGTAACCGACTTTCAGGTAGTCCTGTCCCATGCGGGACATATCTTTTGATAACGCCTCCTCCCATCACGGTGGCGTCACTGGGGTGTAAAATTGTCTCTCATTATTTTCTGACTTATGTGGAAATTTCAGTGGGGCTATGATAGAATAGGGCCATCAAGCTATGGGAGGAGCGCGGAGGGAATGGGACTTTTCAAGAAGAAAATCACCGACCAGCTTTACGCCGGGTCGCAGTTTTTCCAGAACGGCCGGGTGGCCGGTAAACCCAAGGACCGCCGGGACTTTTATGCGAAGGCCATTGAGGCAGCTCGGAAAAGCGACAATACAGCCGTCAGGAATGCGGACATAGAAAATTATATCTGCTTCCTGCTCACGGATACGGGCCCCAAGGCGGATCTCGGCCTTGTGCGGCGTCTCATCGCCCAGCAGGAACCAGAGGAGTTCCGGAGGGACATTTCCGCTTGGGTGGATGAGATGGAGCGCTTGGGTATAGGCAAGGTGGGCGACAGCCGCCAGGAGATGCAGGACTTCCTGCTGAAGGCCGCGGGAAATGGCAGTTTCGTCGCGGCGGACATAGGCTGGCGGGTCTACGGCACGAACAGGTACTCCCTGGGCACAAGGGGCGGCGAGTTTGAAAAGGCATTTATCGAGGCGGCCTTCTCGGGGTACGGCCCAGCCGCTGCCGTCTTCTTGGCCCGGGAAAAACAACGGGCGCAGAACGGCGACACGCCACACCAGCTTAAATTCTGGGATGAGTTCGTAAACGTCACCCTGGCGGGTTCCCGGCCCTTGCCTCCGCTGCCGGAGAGCCTTGGAAAACTGGATGAGGCACGGCGCCTGGACGAGAGCGTGGTGCAGGCTACCAAGGTAGCTCTAACAGAGGAGTGGGACCAGATGCGCCGCCGCCGGGACCAATTGCTCTCACGGATATCGGAGCTGGAGGCATGCGCCCTCCGGGACGAGGGCCCCACCATGGACGAGGTCTTGGAGGAGATAAGCTGCTTTTGCGACTGGATACTGGTGCGGGAGGAGATGTACAGCTTTTCCCGGGAGAACAGGGGGATCACGCTGGAGGGCTCCGATGAGGAGAAGTTCAGCCACTTTGAGGGCATGGCCTGCCGGGCACCTCTGGAACCCTGGTCCCGACCGGATTACGGCCGGGAGGCGGAGACTCTTTTCCGCCGGGGCCGCTCCCTGGAACACCAGGCCCGCAGGTTCCCGGAGATAGTGCGGCTATACCGCCAGGCTGCGGAGTTGGGCCACGGAGAGGCCATGTACAGGCTGCACTCCATGGGATCCTTCTGGCCCGGCGCCACAAATGGTTGGGACAGCATCAAATACGACCCCGCCAAGTTCGGCTGGCCCATGGCCGGCAGTTGGCGGCACCCCATATGGAAGAGCGACGATATGGCCTGCGTGTTCCAACTGGCCCGGCAGGGAGATGTCGAGGGAATACGCCACATCTCCGAGATGCTCATCGACCTGCGGCAGAAGTATCGGGGCGATACCACCGGGATATACAAGGCCGTGGACTGGGAGTGCGAGACGATAATGGACCTGCAGATGGAGTACACCGGGTTACTGTCAGACATGGGTGACACGGAGGCCGCCTTCCACTTGGTGTGGCTGCATTTCTTATACGATTCCGAAAAGCTCCAACGCCGGTTCTGGGGCACCGCCCGGAACCGCTGCCAGAAGGAACTCTTCCGCCGGGGCGGCGGCTTGGGCTGTTACTTGGCCCCCTGCTACAACGATGTGTTCGGCATAGCCTCGGAGGACAGCCTGGCCGTGGCACGGAAGGCCGAGGAGATGGGCCTCACCGGCGCCGTGGAGGCGCTGCGGCTCCATTTCGAGTCCATAGAGCAGGCCGCCCGGGCAAACGAGGCCCAGCGCCAGGCCTACCAGCGCATGGCCATGGTGGAGGCCCGCAGAGAGGCTGTGGCCCAAGGTATGGACGAGTACAGAAGCAAGCTGGACTGGGCCGAGCGTGCCCACTCCTACGGCACCGGCGGCTCCGGCGTCACCCGCGAGGAGGCGCACATCTTAGGGGAGGTCTCCACAGAGCAGTACACTCGGGAACGCTTAATACGCAGTGAGCTTGAGGACAGCCAGCGAAGGAAATTGGAGGATGCGTTTGACTCCTCCCACGGCTTCAAGGATGACTAAGGGGCGCACTCATAATGATTAGATTAAAGCCGTCTCGACACCGGCTGTATTATGGAGGTAAACTATGGGACTTTTCAGAAGAAAGAAACCCACAAAAGAGGACGAAGGCTGGAAGTACTACAAAATGGCTTTGGATGAGAAAGGCCGCAACACAAGGCTGGAGCTGGAGTATACCCAAAAGGCCATAGAGCTGGGGGAAAGGCACGCTATGTGCCATCTGGCCTCCTACTATCTTGACCACTGCTCCACTGACAAGGAGAAGGTCCGGGAGGCAACCCAACTCATGGAGCAGGCCGAGTCCATGGGTGCGCTGCTCGAATGCCGGCGCATTGGCTACGCCTACGCCTTGCAGGGGCTTTACGATAAGGCATTCCCCCGCTATCTCAAAGGGGCCGAGGAGGGCGACTCCTTCTGCCAGTTCTGCACCGGCCTCTATTACAAAAACGGCCAGGGCGTGGAACAGGACTACGCCAAGGCCATCTACTGGTATGAGAAGGCCGTGGAGAATAAGGAGGTACTCGCTTTCAATAACCTGGGGCTGATGTACAAGGACGGCCTGGGTGTGGAGAAGGACAATGCCAAAGCCCTGGAGCTTTTGAAGATGGGTTCGGAGCTGGGGAATCACACGCCCAGCGGTAACCTGGCCTTTGACTACTACAAGGGTGAGGATCCCTGCCCGCAGGACTACGAGAAGGCCCGCCACTACGCAGAGCTGGGACTATCCCAAAGCAAGGGGAAGAACAAGAACTGCCGCTATGTGCTGGCCATGCTGGAGTGCGACGGCCTGGCAGGCATCCCCTGCAACCCATGCAGCGCCTACGACAAGGTCCAACAGCTGGCCCGGGAGGAATATAAGCCCGCCTTGGATGGAGGCGTGGGATACTGTCTCATAAAGCGCAGCGACTGGGTGAAGGCCCGCCGCCAAGAGGCACGGAACATGATGGCGGATCGCCCGGAGGAGGCCATCGCCATACTCCAGGAGTTGCGGGACTTGGGTTTCTGGCAGGTGGAGAAGGACATAGAGGCCTACGAGAACATGAAGGCCCGGGAACGGGCTCTGGAGCAGGACGATATGTACAAAAAGGCTCTGGAGGCAAACGATGTCAACGCCATACGCCAGGCCGCGGAGCATGGCTCCCCACTGGCCTGCGCTGATATGCTGGACCGTTACATGAAGGACCTGGAGCAGTCCGGCGGGAAGCCCGGCTGGGAGAGGGAGATAGGCCGGTACTTCCGCTACTGCAACACCTGCACAGAGATCCTTGGCGAGCAGCGTTTCACGGACATACGTGAGCGGCTCTCCCAGCGGGTGCTGGAGCACTGCCAGGAACTCTTGGACATGGAGGACGCCTGGAGCGCCTACATGCTGCTGAGCCAGCTGGACCAGCACAGCAGCGCCGACCTGATGCGCCTGCGTGTCAAGGCCGCGAGAGCACTGGACGATCCTGAACTGCTGATGCGCAGCCTGAAGGCCCTCTCCCTGTGCCAGGACGCCGGCGAGGATGAGCGGCGGGAAGCCGACAGCGAGCTCACGACGCTGAAGATGAAAAACGGGTAATCCTTGGAAACACCGCGTCATCGCGGCGGCATAAAGTCCCCGGCCGGAGGGAGGGTCCTCCGGCCGGGGATTCTTATTAGCATCTCTGTTTGTCAGTCGTTAAGTTAGTCAGTTTTTGATACTTCCTTATCGGCATTAACAAGATGAAGAGCGCCTTGTTGTTGCTTTATTATAGGAAGATGCTGCAACCATGTATTTAGCGATCTAAGTGTAGGAAAAATTTGTTTTATAAATCAATGGCACCCAGGTTCAGGGTTCGCTGATAAATGCGGCGCTGACGTGCCGTCTCCTGGGAGAGGCACTCCGCCTCCAAATCGTTTAGGGATTTTATGTGAATACCGGCCTCCTGCTGCTTAGAAGAAGAGAGCAGGCGGATTTCTTCTAATGGGATTCCGGAGAGATATTGAGAAATTTCATATTTCAAGCTTTCGAAACGGAAGGTCACAACGGCTTCTGTAATGCGAAAGGTTTCCGCCAATTCCCCTTTGAAATGCACAAAGTCTTGCCAGGTTTGCAATTGCGAGAATCGCTCTTTGATGCGGGGCAAAAGGAAGCGCGCGGGGAGCAGAAGCTCGGCAGCCCCTTCGTTCGCCTGCCATTCCAGGAAGCGATCTTGGTTTGGACGGGCGCGCTCAAAACAGTTAAAGGACTTTGCCGGACCGTCGCGGTGGAGCGTGACATGGATCAGCTCATGGCCGCAGGTGAAATTGTTTTCGCGCCAGGAAAGGTTCCCGTTGAGCAGGATAATATCCGGCCCGCCATCTGTGGAGAGGCAGGAAATCCCCTTTAGCCCGGGTGTTTTGAAGGGAGGAAACCCAAGGGCGAGGTTTGGAAGATTTTCGCACAAGGAGATGAGGTCCAAAGGCCCGTTTTTCTCAGAAATATTGCATTGATGGCGTAAAATGCGGATAGATTGGTAAAGTTCCGCTTTTGTACAATGCCGGTTCATTTTTTTGAATGTTTCCTTTTTAGTTTCCGGATCATATCGATGGCAATGCGGATGTCGTCCGGATCGATGTTGTTTTCCTGCGCTTCGCGGGCAAAATTGAAATAAACGTTGTTGAGCTGCCCTTCCTGGGGAGGAATCTCCCAACCCATCAAATAATCCGGTGTTACCTGGAGGACGTTCGCCAAGCAAGCCACCTTGTCCGCATTCAGGCTGGAGATCTCCCCGCGCTCCCAGCGGGAGATGGTTGCAGCGCTGACACCAACCGCCTGCGCAACCTTTTCCAGCGTGAGTCCTAAATCTAGCCTTCGGCTCTTTATACGATCCTTCCATTCCATACCCATACCCCTCCTTTGAGAAAACGCCCTTGCACATTCTGTGTGAAATGGCGCCCCAAATACGTACGTTTGTTTTCTTAATTATGGCACAGCTTTTACGGATTTGCAATGATTATTCTAAATTTTATCGGTTTTGTCTTGCTTTCTTTGCCAATTTATGTAATAATAAGAACCGTTGGTAAAAGGCAAGGCTACCTATTCGTGTTCAGAGTGGAGTTTTTTGAGAGTTTGTTCGGAAAGACTTGACAGAGCCGAAAAGTGTATGTATAATAACTTTTATGTAATTGAGTTACTATTAACCCCTGCCTTTCGGCGGATGGGAGGGAAAATAAATGGCTGAAATCAGAATTAAGGACAATGAGTCCCTGGAAAGCGCGCTCAGAAGATTCAAGAAGCAGTGTGCAAGAGCGGGTGTCATTGCTGAAGTTCGCAAGAGAGAAGCTTATGAAAAGCCTTCTGTCAGGCGGAAGAAGAAGTCCGAAGCGGCCCGTAAGCGTAAGTACAGATAAGCGTTTACTGGAATGAATTTCACAAAAAGCGGGCTGTAAGCCCGCTTTTTTAACGTCCAAGGAAGTGTCTGCCCGATGCTTCTTTCCCAAGCGGAGGTGCCCGATGGCTTTGCTTTTGCCCACAGTTGCAGTAGAAACGCTTTTGGATATCACGCCGGAGCTGCTGGCCTCGATGGGGGTGGATACCGTCCTTTTGGATGTGGACAATACTCTGGCTTATCACGGCTCCCAGGAACCTTTCCCAGGGACGGTCGAATGGACGCATGAACTGCGCAGCAGAGGTTTTCGTGTGATGATTCTATCCAATAATTTTGCAAAGCGTGTGGCGCCGTTCGCTGAAAAGTATGATTTGCCGTTTCTGTCCTTTTCCATCAAGCCGCTCCCCATCGCCTATTTCCGGGCGATCCATAAACTTGGGGCGCGCAGGGAAAAGGCGGTTGTGATCGGCGACCAGGTTTTTACCGATGTGGTGGGAGCGAACCTTTCCCGGATGAAATCCATATTGCTCACACCGCGCGGGGAGGAAAAAGGGTTTTCCATTCGCGTTCGCCGGACGCTGGAGCGGCCGGTTCGCCGGCGGATTGCACGGCAGTCGGAGAAAAAGGGGGGAGACGTATGAAACGGGTTCTGGTGATTTTGGGTCCAAACCTCAATATGGTAGGCGTTCGGGAGAAGGGCGTCTATGGGGATGAGACAGCGGAAAGCATCAATCTACAGATCTTGGAGCACGCCCAAAAATTGGGATATTCGTGCGAGATCTTCCAGTCCAACCATGAGGGGGACATCATTGATAAAATCCACGCATGCCGGGGAAACTATGACGGCGTGGTGCTGAACGCGGGCGCTCTGACCCATTACAGTTATGCCCTGCACGACGCAATTGCCTGTGTACGGATTCCGTTTGTGGAAACGCATATGTCCAATATCCACGCACGCGAGGAGTTCCGTCATAAATCGGTGATCGCGGATGTGTGCGCGGGGCAGATCTGCGGCTTCGGGAAGTTTAGCTATTTTTTGGCGCTGGATGCGCTTAAGAACCTGATGTAATCGGGGAAAGACGAAAAATATGTCTTGAAAAATAGCAGGAAATATTATACACTTAAAGATAGTAAATTAGTTATTGGAGGATATGGTCATGATATCTGCAGGAGATTTTCGAAATGGCGTGACGTTTGAGATGGATGGCAACGTAGTTTCCATCATCGAGTTTCAGCACGTGAAACCCGGCAAAGGCGCTGCTTTCGTCCGCACCAAGATTCGCAACGTCATCACAGGCGCCGTCACGGAAAAGACCTTCAACCCGAACGATAAATATCCAACCGCTTTTGTAGAGCGCAAGGACATGCAGTATCTGTATAGCGACGGAGACCTGTACTATTTCATGGATTCCGAGACCTTTGAGCAGATTCCGATCAACAAGAGCGTTTTGGGCGATAACTTCAAGTTTGTCAAGGAGAATATGGACTGCAAGGTTCTCTCCTATAAGGGCAACGTGTTTGGCGTAGAGCCGCCGAACTTTGTCGAGCTGGAAGTTGTCAAGACTGACCCGGGCTTCAAGGGCGACACCGCAACCAACGCGACAAAGCCGGCAACGCTGGAGACTGGCGCGGAGATCAAAGTCCCGCTCTTTATCAATGAGGGCGAGAAAATCCGCATCGACACCCGCACGGGTGAATATATGGAGCGCGCGTAACGCACAATACATTGGGACTCTTTTCAAGGAAGTGTCGGTTTCGATGCTTCCTTGTATGCACTTTTTTGCTTTTGGCCGCGAAAGCGGTGGGAAGAATTGATTTGATTGAAATTAAAGGAGGCACAAGTCATGACGAACACTGAGAAAGTTGCGTATATCCGCGGTTTGGCAGAGGGCCTGGAGCTCGACGACAGCAAGAAAGAGGTCAAAGTTCTCAACGCGATCATTGATTTACTGGACGATCTGGCGATGTCCCTGGCGGATCTGGAGGATGGCTATAGCGATATGGCAGACCAGCTCGACGCGGTTGACGAAGACTTGGGCTCGCTGGAAGATGATTTTTATGGAGACGATGAGGATGACGAGGACGATGAGGACACCTGTTATTATGAGGTAACGTGCCCGAATTGCCATGAAACGATCTGCCTCTCCGAGGATATCATCGAGGACGGTCAGATGGATTGCCCGAATTGTGGCGAGACGCTGGAGTTCGACATCGACGAGTGTGACGATGACGGATGCGATTGTGGCTGCGAGAGCTGCAACGAATAAAGCTTACATGTTGGAAAACGGCACCGTATCTGTTTAAGCAGGTACGGTGCTTTTTCAAATAGATTGCAATTCTTGAAAAGTTTTCCACAAATGCGCAGGATTGCAGATGCTTTTGTGGGACAAAAGGAGGAATTTTTCATGAAATGGATCAAACGGATTGCCGCTATGGCGTTGACGCTTTGTATGCTGGGTACAACTTTGACCGGTTGCGGGTCCCAGACGGAGGAAACTGCCAGCCAAGCGCCGGAGAGTACACCGGCTTCGTCTTCGGAGGCCTCTGAAGAGCCTTCCAGTACGCCGGCTGAAAAGATTACGATCAACATCGCCGCCCAGAAGGGCCCGACTGGACTCGGCATGGTCAAGCTGATGCAGGACAGCGAGGACGGCAGCACCGCCAATACGTATAATGTCACCATCGCTTCTTCCCCGGACGCCGCGGTCTCCATGATCTCCAGCGGGGAGGCGGATGTCGCAGCATTGCCGACCAATACGGCGGCGATCCTGTACAACAAGACCTCCGGAAACGTGCAGCTGGCGGCGCTCAATACCCTGGGCGTGCTCTATGTGGTGACAAACGGCGAGGAGGTCAACAGCATCGAAGACCTCCGGGGGAAAACGGTTTATTCGTCCGGGCAGGGCGCAACGCCGGAATATGCGGTGAATTACATCCTCTCGGAAAACGGGATGGAGCCTGGTACGGACGTCACGGTCGAATATAAGGCGGATCACAGCGAGCTGGCGGCCAGCATCCTTTCGGGCGATGCCAAGATTGCCGTCTTGCCCGAGCCGTTCGTGACGCAAGTGACCACCAAGGACCCGAATGTCAAGGTCGCGCTCAACCTCACCGACGAGTGGGACAAGGTTGCTGGCGATAAGAGCGTTTTGACCATGGGATGCCTGGCGGTCCGTAAGGATTTTGTGGAGCAGAACAAGGAGGCTTTTGACGCCTTCCTGGAAGAGTATAAAGCGTCTGTTGATTTCACCAATAGCCATGTGGAAGAGGCGGCCGAGCTCTCGGAGAAATACGACATCATGCCCGCTGCTGTGGCAGCGAAGGCCATCCCGAACTGCAATATCGTCTATATGGATGGGGACGAGATGAAGCAGAAAATGCCGGACTTCTTGAATATCCTGTATACAGCCAACCCGAAGTCGGTCGGAGGAGAATTGCCGGGTGAAGATTTTTACTATACCAAATAAGAGCAATTCCCCAAAGAGGAGCCGGGCGGCGGAATGGGGGCGGAAGTGCTTAGCAGCCCTGTTTTGGCTGGCGCTCTGGCAGGTTTTATATTTGGCCGTTCAACAGGAGATACTGATTGTATCTCCTGTTCGCGCATTCGGACGACTCTTGGAGCTCGCTGGGGAAGCAGAGTTCTGGATCACGGCATTCTCATCCATGCTGCGCATCGTTTCCGGCTTCCTGCTGGGAGTGACGGCCGGCACCCTTTTGGCCGCGCTGACGTCGGTGTCGCGCCTCTTGTACGACGTATTCCACCCGATGATCAGCATCGTAAAGGCGACGCCGGTGGCATCCTTCATTCTGTTGGCATTGGTTTGGATTGAATCCCCCTATGTGCCGGTCTTTACCGCATTTTTGATGGTGTTGCCCGTCGTCTGGGGAAACGTATCCAATGGGATCGCCAAAACAGACCGCAACCTGCTGCAAATGGCGGAGGTCTATCAATTTGGGATTGCAAAAACCATCCGCCGCATCTACCTGCCGTCCATTATGCCGTATTTCACCGCCGCCTGCACAACCGGCATGGGGCTGGCCTGGAAAGCGGGCGTTGCCGCAGAGGTTCTTGCCAATACAAAGCGCTCCATCGGCGGCAATATCTACAATGCAAAGATTTACATCGAGACGGCCGACCTCTTTGCGTGGACGGCCGTGGTGATCGTCATCAGCGTCCTCCTGGAAAAGCTGATGATGCGCCTGATGAAAACCGTTGGGAAAAAATACAACCTTTCGTGAGGAAAATGCATGAAATTGACCATTCAAGATGCCTGTAAGTCCTATGAGGGGCGCCCGGTCCTGGAACAGCTTTGCCTGGAACTCCCGGAAAAGGGGACCGTCTGCCTGTTTGGGCCTTCAGGTTGTGGCAAGACCACGCTTTTCAATTGCATTGCCGGGCTGGAAAAGCTGGATTCCGGCGCGATTTTGGGGATGGAGGGACGCAGAGTCGCGTATATGTTCCAGGAGGACCGCCTATTGCCCTGGATCAATGCACGCGAGAATGTGGAAGTGGTCCTGCGGCATCCGGATGAAAAACAGGCCCAAAAATGGTTGGAGGCAGTCGGCCTGGGGGAGGACGGCGGCAAGCGCCCGTCGGAGTTGAGCGGCGGCATGCGGCAGCGCGTTGCGCTTGCCCGTGCGCTGGCGTTCGGCGGCGATGTGATCCTCTTGGACGAGCCCTTCCGCGCGCTAGACCCAAAGACGCGCCTGCGCATGGAGGCGTTGGTGCAGGAGCACAGCCGGGAGGCGCTCAAGCTTTTGGTGACGCACGACCGGGAGGAGGCGCAATTCCTGGCGGATCAGATCCTCTATTTAGAGGGGCCGCCCTTGCGGGTTGTGCGCAGGGAAAATCCGTCCGACCGGCGGGACGGAGCATGAGGCCGGTTCCATTTTGTTGAGATTTGGAAGAAAATGTTCCTTTTATCGGAAAACTATGCTATAATCGAAAACAGACCCTTTTGAGAAGATGGGCCGGCAGCTGTCATCTGGCAAAGTACGGATTTAATAAAGATACGGCGCTACAACGCTGTGGATCACTCTATTGTGGGGGAATGGTAATGAGACAAAAGAGGGCCAATATTTGGTCAGCCCTGCCTCAGGTGCTTTTTGACATCGTTTGGGTGTATTTCAGCTATTGGATTGCTCTGATGCTTCGGTTTGATGGAAAGGTCCCGTGGTGGGAATTTGAGTATTTTCAAATACAGATCCCGTGGGCAACCTGTATCTGCCTGGTGGTCTTTTTTCTATGCCGGTTTTATACGACCATGTGGCAATTTGCCAGCCTCGATGAATTGATACAGATTTTCTTCGGGGTGTCCATCTCAAGCGTTTTGATTGCAGTGATGGGATTTACTATGGCGAGTCCCGTATTTCATACGAACCGCCTGCCGATCCCCGTATATTTGATGGGATGGGCGTTGATGTTCCTGTTTGTGGGCGGTTCGCGCTTCTCCATCCGCCTGTGGCACCGCCGCAAGCGCAGGCTCTCCCAGCAGGATAGCGAGGAGTTCCACCGCGTGATGGTGGTGGGCGCCGGGGAAATGGGCTCCATGGTTATCAAGGACATGAAAACCGCACCGGAGAGCAAAGGCATTCCCGTTGTGGCGATCGACGACGATAAGAGCAAGCGCGGGACGCGCATTCACGGCGTGAAAGTGGCGGGCGGCCGGGAGAGTATCCCCCGCATGGCCGGACGCTACAACGTAGACCAGATTGTTTTGGCGATTGCCTCTGCGAAAAAAGAGGACCGTCAGGACATTTTGAGCATCTGCGCAAAGACCGGCTGTAAGCTGAAAACCGTCCCGGCGCTTTATGAGATCTTGGAAGGCGATATGGAGCACCCAGCGGTGCGCGATGTGGATATTCTCGATCTTTTGGGCCGCGACGAAGTTGACCTCAATGTGGAGGAGATCAGCGGCTATTTGAAGAACAAGACGGTGCTGGTCACGGGCGGCGGCGGTTCCATCGGCTCTGAGCTTTGCCGCCAGATTGCGCATTTCCACCCAAAGCGCCTGATTATCTTTGACATCTATGAGAACAATGCCTATGACCTCCAGAACGAGCTTCTGATGAAATTCCCGAACTTAAATTTGGAGGTATTGATCGGTTCCGTGCGCGACCGTGCGCGTGTCGAGCATGTCTTTGAAGTGTGCCGGCCCGATGTGGTCTTCCACGCCGCTGCGCACAAGCATGTTCCCCTGATGGAACTCAGTCCGGGCGAGGCGGTCAAGAACAACGTGTTCGGGACGCTCAACGTGGCGCAGGCCTGCGATAAGTACGGCGTGAAGCGCATGGTGATGATCTCCACGGACAAGGCGGTCAACCCCACCAATATCATGGGGGCTACCAAGCGCATCTGTGAGCTGATTATCCAATATTGCAGCCGCCACAGCAAGAACACAGATTATATGGCGGTTCGCTTCGGCAATGTCTTGGGAAGCAACGGAAGCGTGATCCCGCTGTTTAAGCGCCAGATTGCGGCCGGGGGTCCGGTGACGGTCACGCATCCGGATATTATCCGCTATTTCATGACGATCCCGGAGGCGGCCCGCTTGGTGATTCAGGCCGGCGGCATGGCCCACGGCGGGGAGATCTTTATTCTCGATATGGGCGAGCCGGTCAAGATCGTGGATTTGGCGCGCAACTTGATCCGCCTTTCCGGGCTGGAGCCGGATGTGGACATTAAAATCAAATATACCGGCCTGCGTCCGGGCGAAAAGCTCTATGAAGAGCTTTTGCTGGATAGCGAGGGCGGTTGCCAGAAGACGTCGCACCAATTGATTTATATTGGAAAGCCCATTCCCTTTGATGAGGAGACTTTCTTGGCAGATCTGGAAAGCCTGCGCAAAGTTGCCGGGGTGGACAATGTAAAAATGGTCGAGCTGGTACACCGGCTGGTGCCCACCTATACCGGCCATGCCGAGCGGAGCGATGCGCTGGCAGCCGAATAAAATAATTTCTAACAAAATTGAAAGAATTTGGATGCCTCCCTTGTATTATGGATATACGGGGAGGCATTTTTTGTAAGGATTTCCTTTTTATAAATCCATGGATTTTCCTTGAATTCTATTCCATCATCGCCTATAATAGACATCATGGGAGAGAATTCTAAAGGTTATGCCTAAAATTTGCCCATATTTTGAGCTTTACATAGGAAATCGAGACAAATGTTTCCCAAGGACCGAGAAATCCATCAGAAAAGGAGCGTACGCACGTGAAAAAATGGAGAAAGACCGCGGCGGCTGTGCTTGCAGCAGCGATGTTATGCACGACCGCCGCTTGTTCCGGTTCCCCACAGCAGGTGGAGGATTCCGTTGTGACAAGCAGTTCTGTCAGCAGCGAGACGGCATCGGAGAGTAGTTCTTCTGCGCTGACAGAGCCAGAAAGCGCCCAGGAGCCGGAAAGCAGCCAAATCGCCCAGGCTACGGAGGAAGATTCCTCCGCGCAGGCCCCCGCAGCACCAGAGGATTCGCAGCCGCCCGTAGAGACAGAAAGCAGCGAATCTGCGCTGACGGAGGGGACGGTCAGCAGCCCTTCCTACAATGAACCGGCAGCGGCAACCCCGGTTGTTCAGGAAGAGGAAATGCGTGCGGTATGGGTTCCATTTCTCAGCCTGGATATGACCAAGGAAACGGATAAGAGCTATACGGCTTTCCAGAAGAAATTCAACGACATTATTGCCAAGGCGAAGGCCAGCGGCGCGAATACGTTGGTCGTGCATGTACGTTCCCATGGCGACGCCTATTATCCCTCCAGTTATTATCCGTGGACCCACTTCCTCAGTGGGACACAGGGGGTAGGCCCGGGCTATGACCCGTTGGCGTATATGGTTTCCGCCACCCATCAGGCGGGGTTGAAGTTCCACGCGTGGTTTAACCCGCTGCGCATCAAAGCGGGCAACTACCCACCGGTGGTCGCTTCCAATAGCCCGTACAATCTTTGGAAGAGCGACCCGACCAAGGCAAACTGGACCTTCACGCACAATGGCTCCATTTATATGAATCCCGGATATTCTGGGGTGCGCGATTATATTGTAAACGGGATTAAGGAAGTCGTTCAAAAATACGATGTAGATGGCGTACAGTTTGACGATTATTTTTATCCGTTTAATGTGAATTCTACGGACGTCACGCTGGACCAAGCCGCCTATCAGCAGAGCGGTTCCACGCTGTCGATCGGTGCGTGGCGGACGCAGAACATCAATAGCCTGGTTTCCTCCGTCTATAAGATGATTAAGGAGACCAAACCCAATGTTGTCTTTGGGATCTCCCCGCAGGGGAATATCACCAACGATCTCAACGCGGGCGCAGATGTCTACACCTGGTGCAGCCAGCCCGGTTACATCGATTATATCTGCCCGCAGATTTATTGGACGTACGACCATCCGACCGCGCCGTTTGAGACGCTGGCCAAAAAGTGGAAGAGCCTCGTGACAGCGGACAATGTGAAAATGTACATAGGCTTGGCGCTGTATAAGGCGGGAACGGATTCCAATGGATGGGAAAAGGCGGATAATATTATCGCCCAGCAGATTCAGACCACGCGCAGCTTGGACTGCGATGGGTTTATGCTCTATTCGTGGGCATATCTGGACAATCCACAGACGGCAAAAGAGATGGCAAATGTGAAAAAACTCCTGAACGGTTAAAGCTCAGAGGTAGGGAAAACGGCCCGTCTACAGGAAACCCCTGTCGGCGGGCCTTATGAATTTATAAATCATTACAGTCTTTTTACAAATAGAGCAATTTGTGGAAGTATATGATATAATGGCCTCACAGTACGGCCCAAATGGAGAAATTCCGTGCTTTTTATCGAGCGGTTGGCCATTGCGGAAACTCCTGAAAAAGTAGGAAATATTCTGGCGGGACCGGCGGGAATCCGGCGGTTTCGCGCATGGGGAGAGATACATGAGCCTAATCAATGTAAAAGACATTCGTAAGGTTTACCGGGTGGACGAGGAAAAAATTGTCGCGCTCGGGCGGATCAATTTGCGGATTGAACAGGGCGAAATCTGTTGTATTTTGGGTACGTCCGGTTCGGGAAAATCCACGTTGTTGAATATCATGGCGGGATTGGAAAAGCCCACAAAGGGCAGCGTCTTTATTGCGGGCAAAAACGTCACCCAGTTTACAGAAAAGCAATGGGCACTGTTCCGCCAGCGAAACATCGGCTTTGTGTTCCAGTCTTACAATTTAATGCCCACGCAGACAGCGATTGAGAACGTCGCTATGCCGTTGATGTTTAAAGGCGTCAACAAACGGACGAGGACCAAGGAAGCGGTCCATATGCTGAAAGCTGTGGGTTTGGGCAGCCGGATGATGCACCGCCCTACGCAGATGAGCGGCGGCCAACAGCAGCGCGTCGGCATTGCAAGGGCGTTCGTGGCAAAGCCAAAGATTGTTTTTGCCGACGAACCGACCGGGAATTTGGACAGCAAGACAAGCCGCGGCGTTATGGAAATTATGGTACGCATGGCGAAAATACATCATGAAACCTTGATTATCGTGACGCACGACGTCAATATTGCGAAATATGCCGACCGGATCATCAATTTGCACGATGGAAGCATCATCAGTGACGAGCCGAACCAATCTATTGTCTCCTTGGATGAGGAGAAAAAAGAACCGGCTTCTGCGGCCGTGAATGAATAAGGAGGAGCTTTATGAACAGGTTTGTAAAACAGGGGATTTCGCTGTTTACTATGCTAGTGCTGCTTTCCGCCATGCTGGCGTCCGCGGCGCCTGTTTTTGCAGCAGATGAAGAGTATGAACCCGATCCGGTGGTTTATAGCGATAAGCAGACGGTAAGCAAAAACACGCCCTTTGAGGCTACGTTCGTCTTTGACCACTCGAATTATTCTTCGTCGGCCAGGGTTGAAGAGATCGAAATCGACGTCAGTAGCGTCACCAGTGCCATTTCTTTGGGAAAAAAGAGCTACACAACGGATAAGAACGAAATCCTTTGGACAAACGACACCGACATTGAACTGCCGACTTCATCCGATGACGACGGCACAACAAGGGTGGATTTTGGCTATCAGTTGACAATCCCTGAGAAATATATGAAGCGTGTCAACGACAAGGCAGGTACGTTGCGCTTTAAAATTTCTTATTACGATAAAAATGGAAGCCGGATCAATTCCTTTACCGTTCAGAAGACAATTTTTGACCCGGTTGGCGACGGGACGAGTTCCGATGAGGAGGAAGAGGAGGATAAGCCCATCCTGACGGTGACGTCTTATTCCACCGACCCGGCCAGCGGGATTAAAGAGGGCGACGCCTTTAACCTCAAGGTCACAGTGAAAAACAACAGCAGTGTGGCTTGCAACAACATCGTAGCGGCGTTCGACAATGCGAATGCTCCGGAAATCACCATGCGTGGTGCGATGGACACGTTATATATCGATTCGTTGCCCGCACAAGCCACTGCAACATTAACCTATCCGCTGGTCTGTGAAGCCAAAATGGAGTCAAAGAGTTATCCCCTTTCCATTAAATTTACTTCCAGCGATCTTGCGGCAGATGCCAGCGTTGCTCCCCGCATGTTTATTCCGGTGACGGGGACAAAGGTCAGCACAGAGGAAGAAGCGAGCTCGAATTCCAGCGTCCCACAGATCATTATTGAGAGCTACGACTACGGCGGGATGGCAGTGACAGGCGGAACGGAATTCATGCTGACAATGAATTTCCGCAATACGAGCCCGGATATCGCCATCGAAAATCTGAAGATGACCGTCTCTTCCGCGCCGGATGGCGATGAGGGTGTCGTCGCGTTTACGCCATCCCGCTCTTCGAACACATTCTTCATCCAGAATGTGAAGGGTGGCGGCAGTTTCCAGGAACAGATCGCCCTCTATCCGAAGGTGGACGCAGCGCCAAAGTCTTACGGTGTGACGGTCGACTATACATATGAAGCAGTGGTGGACGGGGTCCGCAAAGCGGACCTAAAGGGGACGGAGACGATCTCCATCCCGTTGACACAGCCCGACCGTTTTGAGATCAACCAGGTGGATCTCTTTGGGCCGATCTATATGGGGGACCAGGGGCAGCTCAGCATCAGCTATGTCAACAAAGGGAAAAGTACGATTTTTAACTTGGCGGTCGATCTGGAGGGGAACTTCACTTCCGAGGATATGTCCACTTATATTGGCAATGTGAATTCCGGAACAGGCGATTCGTTTGAGGCTTCGCTCATGCCGATGGATGTGGGAACCATGGCCGGTACCGCGACCTTCACTTATGAAGACGCCAACGGCGAAACCAAGGAGATCAAAAAAGAATTCTCCTGCGACGTGATTCCACTGCCTGCCGATATGGGAGGGGTGGTTCCAGAAGGGGATATCCCAGTCGATGGGGACCCTTCGGCAACGGCGGGCCCTCCCACCTGGGCGATTGGCCTGACGGTTGGCGGCGGAGCGCTTCTTCTGATTGTCATCCTCGTCTTTATCCGCAAGAAGCTGAAGGCAAGGAAACTCCGGATGCTGGAAGCGGAGGACGACTACGACGATGATCCTTTGGATGGCAGTAAATGACCGTACAGCAACAGAATGCCTCACCATTGAGAAAGGAGGGGCCTCGCCTTGAAATGGAAAGATATGATCGGCATGAGCTTGAGCAATTTGTTTAAGCGTAAAGTGCGTACTTTGCTGACGGTTGCCGGCGTCATTATCGGCACATGCGCGATCGTTGTAATGGTTTCCTTTGGCATCGGTATCAATGAGAGCATGAATACCATGATGGAGGGGATGGGCGACCTGACAATCGTCCAGATCAACAACTATAATCAGACGCCGGAGTCTACCCCCCTCGACGATGACATGATTGCAAAAATTGAAGCGATTCCCCATGTGGTAGCTGTCACGCCGGTGTATACGCTGGATTGGAATGCAGTAACGATCAACAGCGGAAAGTATGCCTATCAGGGGCAGATCTATGGCGTCAATATGAAATCCCTCGCAGATTTTGGTTATACGGTACAGGAGGGTTCGCTGCCCGGCGATGACTTTGAAGAGAATATGATTTTGTTTGGGTGGTCGGCGCTATATAACTTCTACAATACGAAGAAGACCAGCAACAATATGATTTTTGCCCAGCCCGATGCGACCGGAACCATTCCAGACCCTTATGTGGATCCGATGAAGGACGAGTTGGAATTGGTCATCAACGAGATGCAGGGCAACCTGGATGAGGGGACGAGCACGACCACTGCGAGTAAAAAGCAGAAACCGATCGAACTCAAATGCATCGGTGTGATGGGCGACGACTGGAGCCGGAATCCACCGCCGGGATATGCGGTGTTTATGGATGTCAGCTTTGCGAAAAAGCTGCAGGAACAGTACAATAAGATTAATGATGTTGATACGACAAACACGAAATCCAGCTATGATAATGTAAGCGTAAAGGCTGAGAGTGTGGAGTATGTTGCAGAAGTTGAAGAGGCTATCCAGGCATTGGGTTTTGCAGATACCTATAGCATGGAAAGTATCCGCAAACCTTTGGAACAGCAAATGAGCACCATCCAGATGATTTTGGGTGGTTTGGGTGCCATCTCTCTGCTTGTAGCGGCATTAGGTATCACCAATACCATGATTATGTCTATCTATGAACGCACAAGAGAAATTGGCGTGATGAAGGTTCTGGGATGCGTGGTTGGGAATATCCGCACCATGTTCCTAGTGGAGGCCGGTACAATCGGCTTTATGGGGGGCATCCTGGGATTGGCGTTTAGCTATGGCATATCGTTTGCAATCAACTCCTTCGCGGCTGCGGGGAATAGTATTTCTTTGGGCGGGATCGTTGGCGTTGGGGTCACTGGTTCCAATGTATCCATTATCCCCGTTTGGTTAGCGTTTGGCGCGCTGGTGTTTGCCACGATGATCGGTTTGATCTCTGGATTTTACCCAGCCAACCGCGCTGTAAAAATCAGTGCGTTGACGGCGATTAAGCAGGAATAATTTCACAGCATGATTTACACGAAAAGCGGACGCAGTTTTGTTGACTGCGTCCGCTTTTTGCATGGTTTAGGAGATGTGGGAGGAGATTACCTTGTGTTGATGTTGCTTGCGTCCGCTGCGACTTCATAGCCGAGCGTATTGAGTTGATGTTCGATTGCGTCGTAAGACGTGCCGGAACTGTCGTAATCCACGGCCACCAGATTGTGGGAAGGATTCACGCTGACGGAAGTTACGCCGTGCAGCCGGTCCAACCCGCGCTTGATCTCTTTTAAATCGTGTTTTCCATTCACACGTTCCACAATCATATAAGCGCTTTCCCTTGGCATCTTCATCACCTCAAAAGTAGCTTTCCCGAATCGATTGTGGATATGACGCGGCAGGTTTTGGAAACAGAGATAGGAGAAAGGGCGTATCTAACTAACGGGAAGGTTTAAAGCACTCAGAGCGAATCAATCTGTTTTTGTATGGTTTCCAAGAGTCACAAATGGATGCTGTCCTGCATAAAATGGTTTGAATCCATTCAAAAGGGGGACAAGATGCATGAAAGGAATTGATATCAGCCACCATAACACGGTCGATTGGGAAGCAGCCAAACAGGCGGGCCTGAAATTTGCCATGCTGCGTTGCGGCTATGGAAGCGACCTGAAGGAGCAGGACGATCGAAATTTTGAGGCGAATGTAGAAGCTTGTGACCGCCTTGGAATCCCATGGGGCGCCTACTTGTATAGCTATGCGTTGAATACAGAAAACGCCAAGAGCGAGCTGGCACACCTTTTGCGCCTATTAAAAGGGAAGAAGCCGCTTTTTCCGGTCGCTATTGATATGGAGGACGGAGACGGCTATAAGGAGAAACACGGGATGCCTTCCCGTCAAACACTCACCGACATTATTCGCACAGTCTGTGCAGGTTTACAGGAAGCCGGGTATTTGGCTGCCTATTATGTCAACAAAGACTGGTACAACCGGATGATTTATCCGGAACAGCTCTCGGAATATGTGTTTTGGTATGCGCGTCCCGGCGTCGAAAAGCCGGATGAAGCATGTGCGCTTTGGCAAAACGAGATTATGTCCACGGGAGGCGAATGGCCGGGCGTGGAAACCGATGGAAAAAACGGTTCGGATACCGATATCAGCTTTCAAGATTTTCCAACCCTTGTCAAAAACAAAGGGTTGAACGGATGGAAAATCGAAAACCCGGTTTCGATTGATACAACGATGGATGTGCATAAAGCCCGCGGGCAATGGTACGGTGTAAAATGTTCCGCCGCAGACCCATCTAAAATTGAACTCTACGCCGGTACGCCGGACATTGTTACGGTGATCCCGGTGCGGCGTACACAGACCGAGCAGTTTTTCCTGGTGGTTCCCATTGGGCAGCCGGGGCAATCCACTGGGATCTGGACCCGCTATGGCGGGGAAGAAGATACGGCGGCCCGCAGGTTCGTTTTCTGGATCTCTTAATAAGGAACAGGCCCTATGCTTTCGCGCATAGGGCCTGTTGTGAGATTACCAAAAAAATTTGGAAACTCTGTGCAATTGGTGCAATTTCTCCAAATGCGTACAATCTGCTATTGAAGCGCTATTTTAGGTGGAAAAATCTATTTAGCCATATGCTTTTTCGAGAGGATGAATGGAATTTTATCATACAGATTACAAACAGCAAGCGCAGGGATTGTGATTAAAAACCAAAGGATGGAAAAAGGGAGGCAGACTTGCCCCATAATATTCAATGGTAGATGGGAATAGTCCCAAACATCCTGTTTCCATGCAACATTGACAATTAAACCAATCGCGAATTCCACAGAAGTGATAATTCCAGAACCAGCACAGCATTTTACGGCCAGGCATTTTCCTTTCATAGAACGATTACAAATGCGGTCGATCAAGCAAAGGCAAATTCCACCGGCTACGGACATCGAAAGATCGGTATGCCCACGGCACAAAATTTCCAACATCGGGTAGACAGAGCCACCGGTTGCAAATAAGAGTGCGTTTTTCTTCATTTGTCTTTTGCGGCCTCCTATTCCGTTAGATCATCCATAGTTGTTTACAAAATGGACAAAATTATACAGTTCTCACGCTTGCGATTCTCTAAAAAAACGGTATAATGGATTTTAGAATATTTTATTCGGCCGGAGGCCAATAGGGAGGCCACCTGGCGGCCGTGAAAGGAAGGTTTGTATGATAATTTTCAGCGCGCCGGATTATAATGGAATGAGCCGGAAGGCGGCAAATCTCATCTCTGCACAAGTGATCTTAAAGCCGGATTCTGTGTTGGGCCTTGCCACAGGTTCTACGCCTTTGGGCGTGTATGCGCAGTTGATCGATTGGTATAATAAGGGAGACGTCGACTTCTCCAAAGTGCGCAGCGTAAACTTGGACGAGTATTGCGGCCTTGCACCGGACCACGAGCAAAGCTACCACTATTACATGAAGGAGAACTTCTTTAAGCACATCAATATCCATTTGGAAAATACCCATGTGCCGAACGGCTTGGCAGAAGATGTGGCGGAAGAAGGCCGCCGCTATGATGCGTTAATTGAGTCCCTGGGCGGCATCGATCTCCAGCTTTTGGGAATCGGCAATACGGGCCATATCGGCTTTAACGAGCCGAGCGAGAGCTATATCAAGGAGACCCACCGCGTCACGTTAAACCAGAAGACGATTGACGCCAACTCCCGGTTCTTTGCCAGCAAAGACGAAGTTCCGAGATATGCGGTTACAATGGGCATTGGTTCCATTATGAAGGCAAAGAAGGTCCTGCTGGTGGCGAACGGTGCTGGCAAAGCGGAGATCCTCTATCAGTCCCTGTTTGGGCCGATTACCCCGGAGGTGCCGGCGTCGATTTTGCAGGTCCATCCGGATGTTACCATTGTGGGCGATGAAGAAGCGATGTCGGTCATCCGCGAGAAGTGCCCGGAAATGATTTATTGAGAATTTCAGTCGCGTTGTTTATAAAGAAGCCCCTTTCACGGAAATTCCGGTTGAAAGGGGCTTCTTCATTGTATGGGAAAAGAAGGTTCCTGAAAGCGTCCGGTTTTAAAGCGAGCGGTTGCAAAATGTCAGTTGTTTCTTCAAATGGAAAAATTTCTGTTTTTGGCTGGCAGCAGAAAACGTTTGCCTTTATCCGCAGAAAATGATAAAATGATGTATATCTGATTTTAGCAAAGCAATGCGAAAAAGCAGCAGGAAGCGCGGAAAATGGGGGAATACGAAATGATCTCAGTCATCGACTATGGTGCCGGAAACATCCAGAGCGTGATAAAAGCGTTCCACCATATAGGTTGCGAGGTGCAAGTGACCGCAGACCGGGAAGTTATCAAAGCGTCCGATGCGGCAATTTTGCCCGGCGTGGGCGCTTTTGGCGATTCTATGAATTGCCTGAAGAATGCAGGGTTGGTCCAGCCGGTACTGGACTTTATTGAAAGCGGAAAGCCCTTTTTGGGCATTTGCTTGGGCTTGCAGCTCCTTTTTGAGGGAAGCGAGGAAAGCCCCGGCGTGCGCGGCTTGGGTGTTTTGGAAGGGAAGATCCTCCGCATCCCAGCGGACCGAGGGCTAAAGGTGCCGCATATCGGGTGGAATTCTTTGGAGCTTCGCAGCCAGAGCGGCCTTTTTGCCGGGCTGGAAGAGGATCCGTATGTATACTTTGTGCATTCCTACTATCTCCATGCGGACGATCCGAGCGTTGTCTCGTCGACGACGGAGTACGGCGTGCGGATTGACGCTTCAATTCAGCGGGGAAACCTATTTGCCACGCAGTTCCATCCGGAAAAAAGCGGGCGGACGGGCCTCAAGATGTTGCAGAATTTTGTCGCGCGGATCGACGCGGATTGAGGAGGAATGGCACATGTATGCAAAGAGAATCATCCCCTGCCTGGACGTCAACAACGGAAGAGTGGTGAAGGGCACCAACTTCGTCAACCTGCGGGATGCGGGGGACCCGGTAGAGGCGGCAAAGGCCTACGATGCGCAGGGGGCGGACGAGCTGGTGTTCCTGGACATCACGGCCTCCGCACAGGCGCGCAATATCATCCTCGACATGGTCGCACAGGTGGCGGACAGCATCTTCATCCCCTTCACAGTCGGGGGCGGAATCCGCACCGTGGACGACTTCAACGCGCTGCTGCGTGCTGGAGCGGATAAGGTATCCGTCAATTCAGCGGCGATCCGGAACCCTTCCCTGATCCAGGAGGCGGCGGAAAAATTTGGAAGCCAGTGCGTGGTGTGCGCAATCGATGCAAAGCGCCGTCCGGAAGGCGGCTGGACGGTTTATTTAAACGGCGGCCGGGTCGATACGGGTCTGGATGCCGTCGAATGGGCGAAACAGGCAGTCGATCTGGGGGCGGGGGAGATTTTGCTCACCAGCATGGATTGCGACGGCGTCAAAAACGGCTACGATTTGGAATTGACGCGGGCGGTGTCCGATAGTGTCAATGTCCCGGTGATCGCTTCCGGCGGCGCCGGTGCAATGGAGCATTTCTATGACGCTTTCACGGCTGGACATGCAGATGCAGTTTTGGCGGCCTCTCTGTTCCACTTTGGAGAGATCACCATCCCGGATCTGAAAGCGTATCTTGCTGGGCGTGGGATCTCCGTGCGCCGGTGATATTTCCTGGTTTGATGGTTCCTGTGCGAAACGGCCTTTCAACCGCTGTCCCGCACAGGAACTTTTTGTTTTTTATCGGATGGAATTGCGATAATCCGGCAGACAGCGGCATAAGAATTAGGGAAGACCGAACAAGTCCATTGGACGGTTTGGATTCCCGGGCGCCAAGGGCAATTGCCGCAGCCTCCGCTCCGGGAGCAGAACGAGGAGGGAGATTACAGATGAAAGGCAAACGAATTGCGGCGGGGCTGCTGGCCGTTCTGCTGATTGGAATGTCCGTGCCGATGCGCGCCGCATCCGCGCTTTCCGAAGAAGAAGTCAAAGCGCCTGCCGCTGTCCTGATGGAAGCACAGACCGGAAAGGTGTTGTATGAAAAGAATCCGCATGAGAAACGCGCCTGCGCCTCGATCACCAAGGTGATGACGCTGCTGCTTGTGATGGAAGCGTTGGACGCGGGCAAGATCGCTCTGACCGATACGGTTACAGCGAGCGCCCATGCCGCGTCGATGGGCGGGTCGGACATCTGGCTTAAAGAAGGGGAGGCCATGTCTGTGGACGACATGCTCAAGGCGACCGTCGTTGCCAGCGCCAATGACGCCGCGGTTGCTTTGGCCGAATATGTGGCGGGCAGCGAGGAGGAGTTCCTACGGCAAATGAACGAAAAAGCGCAGGCCCTCGGCATGGCGGACACCACCTTCAAAAACTGCAACGGATTGGATGAGGAAGGGCATCTGACCTCCGCCTATGACGTCGCGGTGATGTCGCGGGAGCTGATGAAGCATAAAAAAATCTTCGATTATACGAAGATCTGGATCGACTATGTGCGGGACGGCCAAACGCAGCTGGTCAATACGAACAAGCTCATCAAGTCGTATCAGGGGATCACCGGCCTGAAAACCGGTACAACCGGCCAGGCGGGAAGCTGCATCAGTGCAACCGCAGAGCGCGACGGCGTGCAGCTGATTGCGGTGGTGCTGGGCGCTGCGAACACAAAGGACCGGTTTTCCACCGCTTCCACCCTGTTGGACTACGGCTTTGCCAATTGGTCCGTCGCTACGCCACAGGTGCCCCCGGAGGCCCTTGCGCCTATTCCGGTGCTCAACGGAATGTCCGAACAGGTGGAGACAACCGTCACCGCCGACGGCGTGATGCTGATTCCCAAAGGAAAGGATGCAGAGATTCAATACCAGATTTCGGTGGGGGAAAACCTGACCGCTCCCGTTGAGGAAGGGCAGGTGTTGGGAAAGATCACCTGTATCCTGGACGGCGAGGTCCTCAAGGAATACAACATCCTCGCCAAGACTTCGATCCCCGAAATTACCTTTTCTTCTGTGTTCCAGCTTTTGTTCCGGCAGCTTGTGTCCATGTGACTTCGGTAGGGCCGTGCCCTTCTTCTAAGGGTACGGCTTTCTCTACCGCTTGCAGAAAATACACAAAATGCACAAGCGATTCGGGTTCATAAATTATTAAATTATAAAATGTGTGCCCTCCCTTGCAAATATGGACAAACTATTGTAAAATAACAACATACCCAAGAATGCAATATTTAGGAGGATTTCATATGTCTGTCAGAGTTGATACACAACATCTGTCCGGGTTTGTTGGTGAAAATGAATATAAGGCGCTCGCGCCGCAGGTAAAGCTTGCGCACGAAATGCTCCACAATGGCACTGGCCTCGGCAACGATTTTATCGGGTGGGTGGATCTCCCGACCAATTACGATAAAGAGGAATTTGCCCGCATCAAAGAGGCGGCAAAGCGGATTCAGGCGAATTCGCAGGTGTTTATTGTCATCGGCATCGGCGGTTCTTACCTTGGCGCCCGTGCAGCGATTGAGTTTTTGAAGTCGCCCAACTATAACAACATGAAGAAGGACACGCCTGACATCTACTTCACAGGCAACAGCATCAGCTCCACTGCATTGAGCGAGCTGCTGGCGATCTGCGAGGGCAAGGACGTCTCCATCAACATGATCTCCAAGTCCGGCACGACGACGGAGCCCGCAATTGCGTTCCGCGTCCTGCGCGAGTTCCTGGAGAAGAAGTACGGCAAGGAAGAGGCGAGAAAACGCATCTACTGCACCACCGATAAGGCGCGCGGCACCCTCAAACAGCTCGCTACCAAGGAAGGCTATGAGACCTTCGTTGTTCCGGATGATGTTGGCGGACGTTATTCCGTTCTGACAGCCGTTGGCCTGCTGCCGATCGCCGTCAGCGGCGCGGACATTGACGCGCTGATGGCTGGCGCTGCAAAGGCGCAGCAGGAATATAACAATGCCGATATGTTTACCAATCCGTGCTACCTTTACGCTGCACTGCGCAACATGCTCTACCGCAAGGGCAAGGAGATTGAAATCCTCGTCAGCTATGAGCCCTGCTATACGATGATGTGCGAGTGGTGGAAGCAGCTCTATGGCGAGAGCGAGGGCAAGGATAACAAGGGGCTGTTCCCGGCATCGGTGGTGTTCTCCACAGACCTGCATTCCATGGGTCAATACATCCAGCAGGGCCGCCGCTCCCTCTTTGAGACGGTTGTCCTGTTTGACAAGGCAAAGCAAGAGCTGTACATCGGCAACGATCCCGAAAATGTGGACGGCCTGAATTTCCTGGAAGGCAAGAGCATGTCCTATGTCAACGAGAAGGCCTTTGAGGGAACCGTATTGGCGCACACCGACGGCGGCGTGCCGAATATCGTCCTCCATGTTCCGGATTTCTCGGAGGAATCCCTGGGTGCACTGATCTATTTCTTCGAAAAGGCTTGCGCAATTTCCGGCTATCTGCTCGGTGTAAATCCGTTCGATCAGCCCGGCGTAGAAAGCTACAAGAAGAATATGTTTGCCCTGCTTGGGAAACCCGGCTATGAGGAGCAGAAGGAAGCTCTTGAGGCAAGACTCCACAAATAATTCTGGCGATTTTATCCGCAATGCGGAAATACTATCATACAGGGGGAGTTTCAATGGTTACTCTGATCGTAGGTAAAAAAGGTTCCGGCAAAACGAAAAAATTGATTGAGCGCGCAAACGAGGCGGTAAAGACTTCTGACGGAAATGTAGTTGTCATTGAAAAGGGCTTGAAGCTGACATACGACATCTCCCATCAGGCGCGGCTCGTGGACAGCGATAGCTACAGCATCAGCGGCTTGGATGCGTTGGCTGGCTTTATCAGTGGTATCTGCGCTGGCAATTATGATGTGACAGATATCTTCGTGGATTCCACGCTGAAGATCATCGGCCAGGATATGAAAGCATTGGAAGAGCTGATCGAGCGGATGAACAAGCTCTCCAAAGAGGCGAATGTCAACATTGTCCTGCTGGTTTCGGCGGATAAGAGCGAGCTCCCAGAGGGGATCGAAAGCCTCGCATCGCAGATTTAAGTATTCTATGCAGGCGATACCGCCGGCGCTCTTGCGGTGCCGGCGGCATCTTTGCGTATATTTTGTGTATCTTTGAAATTTTTACCGATAAATTGTATTGACAAAGCGAGCAGGAACCTATATAATAAGCTAATGTAGCGCCGAGGTGTGAAAAATGCTTCTGGAACTGGAAGATGTCTTTTTACAGGAGGGCGCCAGCCGTTCGTTTCGCAGTTCGATGGATCTGTCGTCTGTCGATGTAAACGGTGTATATCCATTTGTCTCGCCGGTAGAGATCGCGGGCAGTGTGGAGAACCATGCTGGTTTGGTGCAGTTGCATGCACAGGCAGCGTTTCGGTTTTCAATCCCGTGCGACCGGTGTGCAACACAGGTGGAGCGGCGGTATGTCTATCCTTTTTCGCATGTGCTGGTGTTGTCCTTGGAAAAAGAAGAGGACAGTGGCGAATACATTCAGGTAGACGATTACAAGTTGGATTTGGACGAGTTGATCCGCACAGACATTTTGTTGGAGCTTCCGACAAAGTTCCTCTGTAAGGAAGACTGCAAGGGCCTGTGTCCGACGTGTGGGAAGAATCTGAACGAAGGCGCATGCAATTGTCAAACACATCAGATTGACCCCCGTTTGGAGGTCCTTAAACAACTGATAGATAGCTAAGCTTTGTATAAGGAGGTGCTGACCATGGCGGTACCAAAGCGGAAAGTATCCAGCGCAAGACAGAATAAGAGACGTTCCAATGTGTGGAAGCTCGACGCTCCTGCACTGATGAAATGCCCGAAGTGCGGGGAGTACAAGGCGCCTCACAGAGTGTGCGACAACTGCGGTTATTACAACGGCAGAGAAGTCATCAAGAAGGAAGCCTGATTTTTGATTTCTGAAGAGTAGAGAAGGAGCGATCCTTCTCTATTTTTTTGCTCTGAACAGGAGGACGAACATGCCTGTAAAAATTCTAGCGGTGGAGCCGGGGGGACCTGCCAGCCATGCCGGGGTCCGACCTGGGGAAACCCTGCTCTCCATCAACGGTAATGAAATCTGCGATATTTTGGATTATCGCTTTTACGAGACGGACCGGCATCTCTCGATTGTTCTGCGCGACGACGCGGGCGCAGAACGCACGGTGCAGATTCGGAAAGGGCAATATGAATCCATCGGATTGGAATTTGAAACGTATCTGATGGATCAGCAGCACTCCTGCACCAATCGATGCATCTTTTGTTTTATTGACCAGCTTCCCAAGGGGTTGCGGAAAAGCCTCTATTTTAAGGATGACGATTCACGCCTTTCGTTTTTGTTTGGAAACTATGTGACCCTGACGAACCTGAAAGAGCGCGAGGTGGACCGCATCATCAAGATGCATATCAGCCCGATCAATATCTCCGTGCATACGACCAATCCCGAACTGCGGGTCAAGATGATGGGGAACCGCTTTGCGGGGAAATCGTTGGATATCCTCTACCGTTTTGCGAAGGCTGGCATTAAGCTGAACTGCCAGATTGTGCTGTGCCGGGACATCAACGACGGGGAGGAGCTGGACCGCACGTTGAAGGATCTGACCAGTTTGTGGCCCTCCGTGCAGAGCGTGGCCGTCGTCCCGCTTGGGCTGACCAAGTACCGGCAGGGGCTGTATCCGCTGACCGGATACGATTCGGAGACCGCACGGGCGGTGGTGCGTCAGTTGGAGCGCTGGGGGGACCGCTGTGAACAGAAATATGGTCAGCGCATCTGCTATGCAGCGGACGAGTTTTACTTAAAGGCACAGCTGCCGATTCCTCCCGCGCCCTTTTACGGCGATTTTGACCAGCTGGAAAACGGCGTGGGGCTGATGGCGAGCTTGAAGCAGGAATTTCTGGATGCGTTGGAGGATTTCGTCCCGCCGGCAAGTTCCCGCAAGGTCACGCTGGCCACCGGTGTGGCGGCGCACCCGTTCCTGGATACGCTGCTTGACGAACTGCGGCAAAGATGTCATAATTTAACATGCAATGTGGTCCCCATTGTCAATGACTTTTTTGGGGACACGATCACAGTGGCGGGCCTTGTGACAGGCGGAGACCTCCTCAAGCAGCTCCGAGGCCGGGAACTGGGTGACGCGCTTTTGTTGCCCGATGTGATGCTCCGCAGGGAAGGGGATATTTTCCTCGACGACGTCTCCCTGGAAGAATTGTCGGAGGCATTGCAGATACAAATCATCACTGTGCCAAACGACGGCTATGCGCTGTTGGACGCAGTGGTAGGGAGGGAAGAACATGGCTAAGCCAGTTGTGGCGATTGTCGGCAGGCCAAATGTCGGCAAATCAACGTTGTTTAATAAGCTGATCGGACAGCGCCTGTCAATCGTAGACGATACGCCGGGCGTCACGCGCGACCGGATCTATGGAGACTGCGAGTGGGAAGGGCGCAAATTTTCTTTGGTGGATACCGGCGGTATTGAGCCGAGCGCCAGCGATGTGATCCTTTCGCAGATGCGTGCGCAGGCGCAGTTGGCTATCGATGCGGCCGATGTGATTGTATTGGTGACGGACATCCGCTCCGGCCTGGTGGCGACGGACGCCGACATTGCGGCGATGCTGCTCAAGAGCGGCCGCCCGGTCATTCTCTGTGTCAACAAGTGCGACTCGGTGGGCGAGCCGCCGGCGGATTTCTATGAGTTTTATAACCTTGGTTTGGGGGACCCTGTCCAGGTTTCCTCCGTTCACGGCCACGGGACCGGTGATCTGCTGGACCGTGTGGTGGAGTATCTCCCCGCAGAGCCGGAAGGGGAAGAGGACGGGGAGCTGATCCGCGTGGCGATTATCGGCAAGCCGAATGTGGGCAAAAGTTCTCTGGTCAACCGGATTTCCGGGGAAAACCGCTGCATTGTCTCCGACATTGCGGGAACAACGCGCGATGCGATCGACACAGAGGTGGAAAACGCCTACGGCCGCTTTATTTTGATTGATACCGCCGGGTTGCGCCGCCGCAACAAGGTGGATGATTCCATTGAAAAGTACAGCGTCATCCGGGCGCAGATGGCGATTGAGCGTGCGGATGTGTGTGTAATTATGATCGATGCAACCGTGGGCTTTACGGACCAGGACTCCAAGGTGGCTGGTCTGGCGCACGAAGCGGGGAAGGGATGTGTGATTGCCGTCAACAAGTGGGATGCGGTTGAAAAAGACGGGAGCACGATGACGGCCTACCGCAAAAAGCTAGAGGAAGATTTCTCCTTCATGTCCTATGCGCCGTTTTTGTTTTTGTCGGCAAAAACCGGGCAACGCATCGACCGCCTGTTTGAATTGATTAAGCATGTGGCGAATTCGAATGCTATGCGCATTGCAACCGGCATGCTCAATGATGTGCTGGCGCAGGCCACCGCGCGCGTGCAGCCTCCTACGGACAAGGGCAAGCGGCTAAAAATTTATTACATGACGCAGGCTTCCACAAAGCCGCCAACGTTTGTCTGTTTTGTAAATTCGGCGGAACTATTTCATTTCTCTTATCAGCGGTACTTGGAGAACCGTATCCGTGAGACATTTGGCTTGGAGGGGACTCCGGTGCGTTTTATTATCCGGGAGCGCGGGGATAAGTGATCCGCTGAAACGATTTAGGTAGGGGGAACGATCCATGGGTATTTTCATGAGCGCTGTCTTGCCGGCCGTCCTGACGATGGTCATTTCCTATTTGCTGGGAAGCATCAACTCTTCCATTATTTTTACGAAGTTGTTCAGCCACGAGGATATCCGCGAAATGGGAAGCGGCAATGCTGGAACAACGAATGTCCTCCGCTCCGTGGGGAAACGGGCGGCGGCCTGTACCTTTGCGTTTGACTTTATCAAAGGGGTGCTGGCGGTCTTCATCGGGAGGTTGCTGTTCCAATATTTTGCGGCCGCCTATCCGTTGGCGGGTGTCTCTTCGTGGGAGTTTGTCCAGTACGGCGCGTATTTGGCTGGTATCTTCTGTGTATTGGGGCATGACTTTCCGGTGTTCTTTGGTTTCCGGGGCGGAAAAGGGGTCTTGACCAGTTGGTCCATCATTCTGCTGATCGACTGGCGCAGTTTTGTTGTTGTGATTGTGGTGTTTATTGTGGTTGTCCTGCTGACGCGCATTGTATCGGCAGGATCGATCAGTGCTGGGATTGCATTCCCAATTTGCACGTTTGTGTTTAACTATCTGGTCGATTACCGCATGTTCCAGATTGGAAGCCCGACGTATTGCGTCCTGACCATGATTGTGGCGCTTTTCCTGGGAGGGCTGCTGGTCGGAAAACATCATGCGAATATCGCGCGCTTGCGTGCGGGCACGGAAAAGAAACTCAGCGTGAAAAAGCATTGAGCGACTATAACGGAAGAAATCGAAAAAGGCTGTTGAACGCATCCCTCTCGATGTGTTCAACAGCCTTTTATCGCTTCTCTTATAAAATTATAACGAAAAAGGAGCCCTTTGGGACTCCTTTCAGCTTCTTTGTTCAGTTTAGACGGCACGGGTAACCTTGCCGGAACGCAAGCAACGGGTGCAGGCGTAAATACGCTTGGGGCTGCCATTTACAATCGCCTTCACGCGACGAATGTTGGGCTTCCAAGTTCTGTTCGCACGTCTGTGAGAATGAGAAACCTTGATACCGAAAGCAATATCCTTGCCACAAACATCACATTTTGCCATGAGTCTGCACCTCCTTTAACGGGCTTATCAAAATTACAACAGTAGTATTCTAGCAGATTCCTCTGGCAATTGCAAGCTTTTTCGCAAGAATATTTTGCAAAGCGGCAAACATTTCCACAAAATCGCGCGCTGGCCTCCCATATCTTGTATTTTGAAGCCAAACGTATTATAATAAAACGACAAAACGTGATGACCTATAAGAGGTGCGGCCGCTCATTTTATGCGATGGAAAAAGCGTTTGCTGCTATGGAAGCAAACAGGGGCTGTGCGGTTCCTTGGGAAAGCATAGTGTCCATCAACGGCCTAATCGGTTGGTTTTTCCGCCGGGTGGATGTATTATATTTAGAAGGAGCGTGTTTTTATGCTGTTTAGTGTCATTCGCTCGTTGTTCAGCGGTGGCTCGGTCGATTTTATGAGTATCCTGATGCAGATCGTGGCGGTGTTGTTCGTCATTTTCTGTATTTTGCCTTTGCACGAGTTTGCCCATGGGTGGGTGGCGTATAAGCTTGGAGACAATACGGCCAAATACCAGGGCCGCTTGACCTTCAATCCCATAGCAAGTGTGGACCCGTTGGGAGCGCTGTTCCTCTTGCTGTTTGGTTTTGGTTGGGCAAAACCGGTGCCGGTCAATCCCAACAATTTTAAGAATCCCAAGAGGGGGATGGCCATCACAGCGCTGGCGGGACCCGTATCCAACCTGCTGGCCTCTCTGATCGGCGCTTTGATTTATATCGGCGTCCTTTTGGCGACGAATTTCAGCGTGCCAACCTTTGTGCTGGTGTTCTTCCAATATTATATCATCATCAATGTGGGCCTGGCGGTGTTCAACCTGCTGCCCATCCCGCCTCTGGACGGTTCCCGGATCGTGGGCGCATTCCTTTCGAACCGGGCGCTGTACAGTTATTACCGGTACCAGAATATCATCATGATGGTTCTGATGCTGGTGCTTTTTACGGGCCTGTTGGACGGCCCGATCAGCTTTTTGCAGAACATCTGCTACAACGGTGTGATGTGGCTGGCCCAGCTCCCATACCAGCTGTTTGGCCTGTTATAATACGAGGGCCCTATGGAAAAGCTATCCTATAAGTTGGAAACATTTGAAGGGCCCTTGGACCTCTTGCTCTATCTGATCACCAAGAATAAGTTGGACATCTGTGATATACAGATTTCCGAGCTTCTGGATCAATATATGGAGCAGATCAATGCCATGCAAGAGGCTGACATGGATGTCTCCAGTGAATTCCTGGAGATGGCGGCGCGGCTTGTATATATGAAAACGGTCTCCCTCCTTCCAAAGCACGATGAGATGGAGGCGCTTCGTCAAGAACTCACCGGGCAGTTGCTGGAATACCAGGAGTGTAAAAAGGTTGCGGCGCAGCTTGCGGAACGGTTTTCTTACAATATCTATGTGCGGGAACCGGCCGAAATCGAGCCGGATAAGCGTTACAAGCGGCACCACGATCCGCGGGAACTCTTAAAAGCGTATTTAACTGCGGCGGGGCGTGGAAAGCGCGCTGCACCGCCCTCCCCGCAATCGTTTTCTGGGATCGTCACGCACAGGATTGTGTCGGTCGCTTCCCAGATTGTCTATGTGCTGCGCCGGTTATGGAAAGTGAAAGCGGTGGAGTATGAAAGCCTTTTCATAGAAAAACGGGATAAGTCCGATCTGGTGGCGACCTTCCTCGCCGTACTGGAGCTGGTGAAAGGCAAGCGCGTGCGCATTGAAGGCGAAGGCGGGACGGCGACCGTAAAATTGATGGACGGCGGTGAACGACATTGGAAATCAAAAAGATCCGAGGAGCAATAGAAGCCATCCTCTTTGCCAGCGGGGATGCGGTGTCGACGGATCGCGTGGCGCAGGTGCTTTCCCTGGACCGGACAACCGCCGCCAAATTGATGCAGAGTGTGATGGACGATTTTAATACGGAGGACGGTGGCGTCCGGATCGTCAAATTGGAGGACTCTTACCAGATGTGCAGCAACCCCGCGTATGCGGAGGAGGTGCGCCAGGCGCTCGACCTGCGCAGGAACACGCCGCTTTCCCAGGCCGCCATGGAGGTTTTGGCGATTGTCGCCTACAACCAACCGGTGACTAAGGCGTTTGTGGAACAGATTCGCGGCGTGGACTGTTCCGGCGTGTTGGGAAGCTTGACCGCAAAAGGGTTGATTGAGGAACGGGGAAGATTGGAGTTGCCGGGCAGACCGCTCTTATATGGGACAACCTCCGATTTTTTGCGCTGCCTCAATATCTCTTCTCTAAGCGAACTTCCTCCTTTGCCGCATAAACAGGAGGAAACGGAGGAAGAAGAAGCCGGTGAGGAAGTGGAACAGAGCTAGGGGGCGCTTATGATAGCTGTTTGGATTGTAGCGGGAATTCTGCTCGCATTGTTTCTGCTCTTGCTCTGCCCGGTTACGATCGTTGTAGGCTTCCAAAAAGAATTCACGATCAAAATCCGGTATCTGTTTTTCACCTATCAAGTGGCGCCTCCCAAGGAAAAGCCCAAGAAAGAGGCGAAAGAGTTCCCTGAATCCGAGAAAAAGGAACCGGAGGAGCACAAGAAATCAAAATTTCAGGAGATACTGGAAGAGAAGGGCATTTCCGGCTTATTGAAGCTTTTGCGCCAAGTTGGCGAAGTGGCCACGAGGACGGCGCGCAGGCTATTTTCGCATCTGGTGGTGACGCGTCTGCACCTTGAGATCCTGGTGGCGGATGAGGATGCGGCGCAGGCGGCCGTGAACTACGGGTATGTATGCGGGATTGTCTGTACGGCGTTGAGCGCTTTTTTGCACAATTGTATTTGTAAACGGTACCATGTGCAGATTACGCCGGACTTTGATCAAAAGGAAAGCAGCGCTGTTTTGGACTTTCAGGCGCATATCCGGCTTTTGTTTTTGATCAGCGGTGTGCTCGGGGCGCTTATGCACCTGGTGCAGCTGCAAAAAGAAGGCGGACAAGCGGTTCAGAGCACATCCTAAAACAAAATTTTGCCCGGATCAACCTTTTACGGTATGTGGATAAAAGAAGCAAACCAAATTGAAAAAGGCGGTGTATCAAAATGAGCGACCATCCAATTGAAGGCATGATGAATACCACTTTGGAAAAAATCAAGCAGATGGTGGACGTCAATTCCATTGTGGGGGACCCGATTACGGCCCCGGACGGAACCATCATCATACCCATTTCGAAAATTTCCTATGGCTTTGCCTCCGGCGGCTCGGATTTCCCCTCCAAGGTGCAGAGCGAAAAAGAATTTTTCGGCGGCGGCACGGGCGCAGGGATCTCCATCAATCCGATTGCGTTTCTTACGATCTCCAACGGCAATGTCAAGCTTTTGCAGATCGACCCGTATAATAGCTCGGCTGACCGGATTGTCGGCATGGTGCCGGACGTTGTGGATAAGATCAGCGGGATTGTGAGCAAGAAAAGCGAAGAAAAAAAGGCGAAAAAAGCGGAGAAAGCGGCGGAATCCCCAGCCGAATAAAATCGAATACTAAATTGCGCAGCCGCCTGCATATACCTTTATGGGCAGGTGGTTGCTTTGTGTAAAAAATCATTATGTGCAATTCTGGCAGGCGTTGTGAGCTTTTTTCTATCCGTCAGTGCCGCTCCGGCCGCATTTGCGGAAGGGGGGCCTCAAGTCTCCGCGCAGGCGGCGATTGTGATCCATGCGGACAGCGGAAAGGTGCTCTACGAGAAAAACGCGGACGAACAACGGTCCATGGCCAGTACAACCAAGATCATGACCGCTTTGATCGCCTTGGAAACCGCGGCGGCGGACGATCCAGTGGTTACCATTACCGATGAAATGGTGCGTGTGGAAGGTTCGTCCATGGGATTGCAGCCTGGCGATCAGCTGACTCTGAAAAGTTTGGCGGCGGGGATGCTCATTGTCTCTGGCAATGATGCAGCCAATTCTGCGGCCATCGCGATTTCTGGATCAACGGAAGCTTTTGCAGAGAAAATGAACCAGCGTGCCCAGGAGCTGGGCATGGAACATACGCATTTTGTCACCCCTTCTGGCCTGGACGACGACGCGCATTATTCTACGGCGCGCGACATGGCGACTTTGGCTGCGGCGGCTATGAAAAATCCGGATTTTGCCGCCATTGTGGGCCAGAAAGCGATGAATATTTCTTTCATAACCCCGGATCAAACCCGCAGGTATACCAATCACAATAAGCTTTTGAACTTGTATGAGGGATGTACTGGTGTGAAAACCGGCTTTACAAAAAAGTCGGGGCGCTGCCTCGTTTCAGCGGCGGAGCGCGACGGTATCCGTTTGATTGCGGTGACGCTGAACGCCCCGGATGATTGGAACGACCATATGGCGCTTTTGAATGATGGGTTTTCCAAATTGGAGTGCTACCCAGTGGACGACAGCGGGTATACGGCAACCCTTCCGGTCACTGGCGGGTTGGCCCGTTCGGTTCAGGTGCGGGGGAGCGCAGGCGAGGTGGCTGTGATCCCACGGGGCGCCGCCGAACGGGTCAGGCGCATTGTGGAATTGCCGCGTTTTGTATATGCGCCTGTGATGGAACAACAGGCGGTGGGCCGGGTGCGCTATATCCTGGACGGGGAGGAGATCGCGGAAACTGTTTTGACCGCACAGGGATGCGCGGAACAGGCTCCCAGGGAAAAGAGCTTATGGGAACGGCTGGTGGAGGCCGTGCGGACCTTTTTTCAGATCGAATGAAATTGGTAAAGGATGTTGAATGGATGACTAAAGAGGTACGATTACAAAAAATGCTCGCCGACTGCGGCATTGCCTCCCGGCGCAAGGCGGAGGAGATGATCGCGGCCGGCGAAGTGCGCGTCAATGGGACTGTCGCCAAGATTGGGGATAAGGTGGACCCCAAAAAGGACAAGGTCACGGTGAAGGGGAAGCCGGTGGAATCCCATGTGCAGGAGGTCTATATTATGCTGCACAAACCGCGCGGCTTTATTACGACGATGAGCGACGAGATGGACCGCAAATGTGTGGCAGAGCTTGTCCAGGAAATTCCAGAGCGGGTTTACCCCGTGGGGCGGCTCGATCGAGACTCCGAGGGCCTTCTGCTGATGACAAATGACGGCGCGTTTGCCAACGCGATGATGCATCCTTCCAAGCATGTGCCGAAGACGTATCGCGTAACCGTGCGGCCTTCGATTACAGAAGACCAACTCACGCAGATGGCGGTGGGCATTGAAATTGAGGGCAGAAAGACGGCCCCAGCCGATGTGCGGGTGCTTTCCCAGGAACCTGGGCGCGTGGTGCTGGAAATGGTGCTCTATGAAGGGCGCAACCGCGAAATCCGGAAAATGTGCGAGGCATTGGGACTTGAAGTCGCACGTCTCAAACGGATTGCCATTGGCCCCGTGCGCCTTGGGATGCTTCAGCCGGGAAAATGGCGGGAGCTCACAGCCGATGAAGTCAAGCGCCTGATGGCGGGCGCGAAAGCGGACAAACGGGCGCAACAAAACCAAATGAATCGGAAAGGGGAAACAAAACATGATTACCATACTTCCGCTGCAAGATCCCAAGCGGGTCCAAGAGCTGCTGGCAGACCTGCCGGACAAAGGAGACCACGCCGCCGTTTTGATGATGGGCGATCCGGCCGATGAACTCGGCTATGTGGCTGTGGATGTAAAGGACTCTGTTCTGCGGATGCGGAAGATGGAGGTGTTCGGTTCCAATCTGGAGCAGCCGGACTTAAACGCCCGGATCTGTTCGGACAGTTTGATGCGTGCGGCCGCGTCCTATGGCGCAAACAAGGGAGCCTACCGCATCGAAACCGAAGTTCCAGGCTTAGGAACGCTGTTAAAAGCATCCGGATTCCTCGCAGAAGGGAGAAAGTTTGTTTGTGATTTGTCAAAAATTGTAAAAATCTGTAAAGATTGAGGACGAATTGCCCAAGAAACTCTTGTCAAGACTTTTGGAATATATTATAATAAAAACAATTGTAATAATCTATTTATTTTATTGCGGAATGTTTTTATGGAATTTTTATCTGCTCTGCTCCGTTGTTCTGGTGGACAAGCAGGGTGGCACCAATCGATAGAATGGAGGAGTTATCATCATGAGCACAGGAAGCAGTGCAGAACGGCTACAAGCGTTTCGCGAGGCTGCGGCAAAAACAAAGGGGTTCCAATGTATCACCGCTTTGTTTGACGAAGGAACCTTTAATGAGGTTGACGGCTTTGCAAAGTCGGGCGACGGCTCTGCAGAAGTGGTTGCCGGCTACGGCGAAGTGGATGGTTGCCCGGCGTACGCCTTTGTCCAGAACAGCGATGTGGATGGCGGCGCAATGTCGAAGGCGCAGGCAGCGAAGATCAAAAAGATTTATGATTTGGCGGTCAAGACCGGCTCGCCGGTGGTGGGGATCTACGATTCCATCGGAGGCCGCTTAAACCAAGGAGCGGATATGCTGGCCGCCTATGGGGAGATCTTATTGGGAAACAACAACCTTTCCGGTGTTGTTCCGCAGATTTCCCTTGTGCTTGGCCCCTGCCTGGGCACTTCTGCAATGATCGCGGCGAGTGCCGATATTGTTGTCATGACGAAAACGGCGCAGCTGACGATTGATACCACGGGCAAAGACGGTACGGCGGAAGATGCCGCAAAGCTGGGCATCTGCCATGTGGTGGCGAAAGACGATCAGGAGGCAAGGATGCAGGTACGCAAGTTACTTGCCGTTTTGCCTTCCAATAATTTGGCCGGCGCGCCGGTGTTTGAATCTTCCGATCCTTCGGATACGGCTATCACAGCCGGAGCGGATACAAAGAAGATCGTAGAGGCGATTTCCGACAAAGGAAGCTTTATGGAGTTAAACGGTGCGTTTGGCACATCTGCGGTCACAGGTCTGACGCAGATTGGTGGCTCTACAGTGGGCGTTACTGCATTGAACGGGGTGCTGGACGTAGATTCCTGCTCCAAAGCGGCGCGGTTTGTTCGTTTCTGCGATGCGTTTTCCATCCCGGTGGTCACGCTGGTGGATGCGAAAGAGTTCACTTCGGTGCGGGAAGCGTCGAAGTTAAGCAACGCCTATTCGGAGGCGACCACGGCAAAGATTACCGTGATCACGGGCGAAGCATATGGCCCGGTGTATGTTGCAATTGCTGGACGCGGTGCGAATGCCGACTACACGATGGCCTGGGCTAATGCGGTTGTTTGCCCGTTGGCGCCGCAGACAGCGGCGATGTTCCTGTGGAGCGACCGGCTGAAGAAATCCGGGAATACCAAAGAGGCCCGCAACAAGCTAATTGAGGAATACAAAGCAACCGAGGCAACGCCGTTTGCAGCGGCTGCCGAAGGCTTTATTGAAGATATCATCGACCCGGCCGAAACGCGCGTGAAAGTGATTGCCAACCTTGAAATGTTGGAAGGAAAGCGCGTTTCCAGATTGCCGAAGAAGCATTCGAATATTCAGATCTAAGCATTAAAATTTTGTCATTACTGTCAGGAGGATCACAATATGAAAACGCTCAGAATTACGGTAAACGGCACGCCTTATGATGTGCAGGTGGAAGAGGTCAGCGGCGGTGCTGCTCCTGCGGTCCCGGCTGCCGCTCCGGCACCCAAGGCGGCTCCCGCTCCGAAAGCGCCTGCGCCGGCTGCCGGCGCAGAGGTCATTTCTTCTCCCATGCCGGGCACGATTATGTCCATTGATGTAAAGGTTGGCCAGGCGGTCAAGAAGGGCGACATCCTGGTGATTTTGGAAGCGATGAAGATGGAAAATGAGATTATGGCACCCCATGACGCGACCGTTGCGGCTGTCCATGTCAACAAGGGCGACAGCGTTGAGTCCGGAACGGCGCTTGTTTCCCTCCAGTAAGAGCTTTTCATTGAATAACATTTAGGAGGGACATATCAAAACTATGGCTAATAAAAAAATTGGAATTACCGAAGTGGTACTTCGTGACGCGCACCAGTCCCTGATTGCCACCAGAATGCCGATCGGCGATATGTTGCCGATTTTGGAAAAGCTGGATCAGGTCGGCTATCATTCGTTGGAATGCTGGGGCGGCGCGACTTATGACGCCTGCTTGCGCTTTTTGAATGAAGATCCATGGGAGCGTTTGCGCACCATCCGCAAGCATTGCCCGCATACCAAGTTGCAAATGCTGTTCCGCGGCCAGAATATGCTGGGATACCGCCACTATGCGGACGATGTTGTAGAATATCTGGTGCAGCGTTCCATTGCAAACGGCATCGACATCATCCGTATTTTTGACGCGCTGAACGATATTAAGAATTTACAGACCGCCATCCGCGCGGCGAAAAAGGAAGGCGGCCATGCGCAGGTTGCCATTTCCTATACCACCGGTCCGGTCTTTACCACGGACTATTATGTGAAATACGCGAAGCGCATTGAAAATGCGGGTGCGGATTCCATCTGCATCAAGGATATGGCCGCTTTGCTCACTCCCTATGAGACCTATGACTTGGTCAAGGCGTTGAAGGGTGCGGTCAAGATTCCGATCCAATTGCATACGCATTATACATCCGGCTTGGCTTGCATGTGCATGCTGAAGGGCATTGAGGCCGGTGTGGATATGATCGACACGGCGATGTCGCCGCTGGCGCTGGGCACTTCGCATGCGCCGACCGAGTCCATGGTGGCGGCCCTCCAGGGCACCAAATACGATACCGGCCTTGACCTCAAATTGTTGAATGAAATTCGCGAGTATTTCATGCCGCTGCGCGCGAAGTATATTGAAAGCGGCCTGCTGGACCCGTCCATGCTGGCGACCAACACCAAGGCGTTGGTGTATCAGGTCCCGGGCGGCATGCTGTCCAACCTGCTGTCTCAGTTGAAGCAGGCGGGCAAGGCGGATAAGCTCGAGGACGTGCTCAAAGAGGTGCCGCGTGTGCGCAAGGATGCCGGTTATCCGCCGCTGGTTACGCCGACCTCTCAGATTGTCGGTACACAGGCAGTGTATAACGTCATCACTGGCGAACGCTATAAGATGTGCACAAAGGAATTTAAGGATCTTGTTGCCGGGAAATACGGCACTACGCCGGTGACCATCGATCCGGAGTTCCGCAAGAAGATCATTGGCGACGAGAAGCCGATCACCTGCCGCCCGGCTGACTTGCTGGAGCCGGAGCTGGAGAAGCTTCGTTCAGAGATCGCTGAGTGGTCTGAGCAGGAAGAGGACGTGCTCTCCTATGCACAGTTCCCGAAGGTGGCATTGGACTTTTTCAAAAAGCGTAGGGATGCGGAATATGGCATCAACAGCGCGCTGTCCAATGCGGAAAAGCAGGTACATCCTGTATAATTGCATAAAGATTGAAGGTGTCTCAGGGCAACAGATGGTTCTGCTTGCTTTGGGACATCTTTTATCATATAGGGAATGGAGTGGGGGATTGATGCTGCACATGCTTGCATAGGATAGAAAAGCCGCAAAATTGTTCCGGGATAGTTTTATACATGGTTGCTTTGCAGATCGAGAGAAGGGAAAGTGTGATATTCATGAAAAATGAATGGGAGAAATGTATGGCGGGGGAATGGTATGATTGCCACGCGCCCATCTTTTTGGGCTTTAAGAGCAAGGCTCGGAGGCTTTTAGCCGCCTACAATGCCCTACCATACGATCAGAAGGAAGAGAAACGGAAAATTTTAGAGGAGATGTTGGGCGGAATCGGGTCCAATGTATCCATTGGAAGCTCTTTCACATGCGATTATGGATGCAATATCTACCTTGGCAACAATGTCTCGATCAATATGAACTGTACCTTTGTGGATTGCAATCGGATTGAAATTGGTAACAATGTGCTGATTGCATCAAATGTGCAGATTTATACAGCGACACATCCGGTGGAGCTGAAGGAGCGCCTGACGCCCGATTGGGACCCGGAGAGCGGCGAATATTTTTGCAGGACATACGCGCTTCCAGTGACGATCGGGGACGGTTGCTGGATTGGCGGAGGAGCCATCCTTTTGCCAGGAGTAAAAATTGGGAGAGGGAGCGTGATCGGAGCGGGAAGCGTCGTCACAAAGGATATTCCGGAAAACTGCGTCGCGGTCGGCAATCCCTGCCGCGTGATCCGCAGGATCAATGACGTAGGACGCACGGAGTAAAGGGTTTAAGGAAAAGCCCTTTGGCAATTCCATGTTATTTTATAAGAGATGTCTTCCGGGAATGCTTGGCCAGGGAAGACAAAATAAGAGCCTGTACCGCTGTCGTAGTCGGTACAGGCTTTCTGTTGAATCGAATGCGTCTATATGATTTATTGCTGTGTAATTCCGCTGAAAACAATGCCACGGGATGCATCCAGCGTAACCGTCGTGCCGCTTTTCAGAATCTGTGTGGCATGTTCTGCGCCGGCAATGACCGGCTTATCCAGCGCAAGCCCGACGATCGCTGCATGCGAGTTGGCGCCGCCCTGCTCGGTGATAATACCGGTTGCAGACTTCATCAAGTTGAGCACCCGGTTGGTCGTTTGCGGGATGACCAGAATATCGCCGGTTTTAAACTTGGCGAGCGCTTCCTCTTCATTGTTGCAGACGCAAAGATTGCCGCAAGCAATGTTTTTCGTCACACCCATGCCGGAGAGAAGAACGTCGCCAACCAGCTGAACCTTCAAAAGGTTGGTGGTGCCGGAGACTCCGAGCGGTACGCCGGCAGTGATAACGGTCAAGTCGCCGTTTTTCACGAGGCCCCTGTTGCGTGCAACGTCTACGACGTGGTTGAACAGCTCATCCGTGTTGTCTTTTTCGTCCACCATGATCGGGATGACGCCCCAGGAGAGGTTCATCTGACGGAGGACCGTGGGGTCTGTTGTGCCGCTGATAATGGGACAGCACGGACGGTATTTCGAAATCATGCGCGCAGTCTTACCGGATTTGGATACAGTCATGATCGCTACAGCGCCGAGATCGTGCGCGGTTGTAACGGTGGCATGGGAAATTGCAGAGGTCACGTTCGGCTGTTCGTCGATATCGCGCTTTTTGAAACGCCCTTTGTAGTCGATATCCTCTTCCGTACGTTCCGCAATGGTAGACATGGTTTTGAGCGCCTGGATCGGGTACTTGCCCGCGGCCGTTTCACCGGAAAGCATAATCGCGCTGGTGCCATCATAGATTGCATTGGCAACGTCGGTTGCCTCGGCGCGGGTAGGACGCGGGTTCTTCATCATGGAGTCGAGCATCTGCGTGGCGGTGATCACCTGAAGGCCAGCATTATAGCCCTTTTTAATCAGTTTCTTTTGGATGACTGGAATTTCCTGCAGAGGGATCTCAACGCCGAGGTCGCCACGGGCGACCATAATGCCATCGGAAACCCGGAGGATCTCATCGATGTTATCGACGCCGTCCGCATTTTCAATTTTTGCGATGATGCGGATGTTATGGCAATCGTGCTTTTCCAATTCTGCGCGCAGGTCAAGGATATCCTGGGCCGTGCGGGTGAACGAAGCCGCAATAAAGTCGAAGCCCTGTTCCACGCCAAAGGCGAGGTCCTCTTTATCTTTTTCGCTGATGAAAGGAAGCGAGAGATGCGCGCCAGGGACGTTGATGCCCTTATGGGAGGAGACGTCGCCTCCGTTCACAACGGTGCAGATGATGTCGGTATCCGTACAGGAGTCCACGCGCAATTCAATCAGGCCATCATCGATCAGAATCTTCGAGCCGGTTGCCACTTCCTGGGGCAGGCGCGGGAAGGTGATGCTGACGATTTTGTCGTCGCCTTCCACATCACGGGTTGTCAGTGTAAAGGTTTGCCCTTCTTTCAGTGTGACCTTTTTCTGGGAGAAGTTCCCCGTGCGAATTTCCGGACCCTTGGTGTCCAAAAGGAGCGCAACCGGAAGATTTAGCTCTTCACGAAGTTTTTTAACCATGTCGATCCGGACTTTTTGCTCTGCATTGGTTTGATGAGAAAAGTTCAGGCGGGCGACGTCCATCCCTGCAAGCATCAATTCCCGCAGAACCGATTCATTGTCCGTCGCAGGTCCAAGCGTACAGATAATTTTTGTCTTTCTCATAAATAACGCCATCCTTGAAATTTAAAATTATTTCAATATATAGTATACTAGATGTTGCGTCAAGAAAGCAATCCCAAATTATTATTTCCATTTCCTGTACAAGGAAATGCCTATTTATTGAAAAAAATTAGGTTTCGCGATACAATAAGTACAAAAATGGATTTTTTATTGTGGAAAGGGGATGATGGGATGCGCAAGAACAAAGGGGAAAAGGTGGTCAAATCGCGCGCCGGTTGGAAAAAGGCGGACCAAGTGCGTAAAATAAAAATTGTGATGACCTTTGTTGTGGTTGCGCTGTGCATTTCCATAGCGGCTGGAGCTGTTTTGGCCTGGATAGAGATTGAGCAGCCGTTTGCGGAAGAACCGAGCAGTGCGCCTGTGTCTTCCCAGCCGCCGGTATCGTCGGAGGCGGAATTACCCGTGTATGACAATACGTTTAATTTGGTGGTGGTGAATCTGGACACGCCGCTTCCGGATGACTTTACGGTCCAATTGGAGGAATACGAGGGATTCTCCTTCGAGGAGCGCATTGTGGAAGCCCTTTCAAAAATGGTGGAGGATGCGCGGGCAGATGGAATCGCCTTGGAGATCGCAGGGGGCTATATTTCCAAAGAGGAGCAGGATGCCCAGTACCAGGCGGCCGTGCAGCAGCTGATGGAGCAGGAGGGATACAGCCGTGTGCGCGCAGAAGACCAGGCGGAGAAGACGGTCGGCCGCGGCGGTTACAACGAACGGCAGACGGGGATGCTGGTGGACTTTTCTTCATCCGGAGAGGATGTGCCCTTTGAGCAGTCCCAGGCGTACCAATGGCTGATGCGAAATTGTGTGAACTATGGATTCGTGCTCCGTTACCCAGAGAACAAGACCAGCGCCACCGGGACCGCCTATACGCCTTCTTGCTTCCGGTATGTTGGAACGGAGAATGCGGTCAAGATGCGGGAATACTCCATGTGTTTGGAGGAATACGCACAGTACATCCGCCAACAGTCGGCAAATTGAATTGCAGAAAAATTGTGGGATTACCACTTGCATTTTTAGTCGTTCTATGTTAAAATTCAAACGTTAGGTTGCAGTTTGGGTGAAAGAGGTGACAGAAATGAAGGAAGCGATCCATCCGAAGTACAAAGAAACGACGATTACCTGCGCTTGCGGCAACGTGATTGAGACGAGATCCACGAAGGAAAACATCCGCGTTGAAATATGCTCCAAATGCCATCCGTTCTTTACTGGTAAGCAGAAGCTGGTCGATACGAGCGGTCGTGTTGATATGTTCAAAAAGCGTTATGGCATGCAGGACAAAAAATAATTCGGGTTTCTTTTTGATGAACTGGGCGGCGCAAAGTGATTTTGCGTCGCCTTCTGCTTTTTCTGAATCCATCGGAGGCGCGTTATGACAGAGTATAAAACCGTTCTGAAGCGGGCGGAGGATGCGTTTGTGGAACGCCGCTCGCGTTTTATCGGCCATGCGGCCCCTGTAAAGACCGAAGAAGAGGCCGTTGCCTTCATCAATGAGATGAAGGCGAAATACTGGGATGCGACCCACAATGTCTATGCATATTGCTTGCGTGACGGGCAGATCAAGCGCTATTCCGACGACAGCGAACCCCAGGGGACAGCGGGGATTCCCACCCTGGATGTCCTGCAAAAGTCCGGCGTCACGGACACCGTCGTGGTGGTTACGCGGTATTTTGGCGGCGTGTTGCTGGGCGCGGGCGGCTTGGTGCGCGCTTATTCGCATGGGGCTTCCATTGCGCTGGAAGCTGCTGGGATTGTCACCATGCGTGAATGCATTATGGCGTCGCTTTCCTGCGACTATAACCAGTATGGACGGCTGCAGGCGTTAATCCCGGAATGTGGCGGGACGGTAGATGATACTGTGTTTGGCGAGCGTGTAACCATGTATTTCCATCTGACCGACGCCGATTTGGGGCGTATGCGGCCAAAGTTGGCGGACGCAACCTGCGGCTCCGTTGAGGTGCAGGAGGAGGGCAAAAAATTTTTTCAGGTTTTATAAAAATTATGCAGGAAATTTGCTCTTTGCCGCGTATAAAATAAATAGCGACAGGTTCTTTGGAGAGATCTGCCCGCTTATGGAAAAAGGAATAGAATCTTGCGGGGGACATTTTCCAGAGACTGGTCCGATCTTTGTAGGAAAGAAGGTGCGCCGGATATGAATGTCAGAGAACGGACCCAACAGATCGAAGAACAGACGCTATCGCCGTATGCCGCTCTTTCACGCAACACAAAGGGCAGGGACCGCCCGGAAGAGGAGTGTGAGCTCCGCACGCCTTATCAGCGGGACCGGGACCGGATTATCCACTGTAAGGCATTCCGCCGCTTGAAGAGAAAGACGCAGGTCTTTTTGTCTCCGGAGGGCGACCACTATCGGACGCGCCTGACCCATACGTTGGAGGTTGCGCAGATTGCGCGCACGATTGCGAGGGCACTGCGGTTGAATGAGGATTTGACGGAGGCGATCTCTTTGGGCCACGACCTCGGGCATACGCCGTTTGGACATGCCGGGGAGCGGGCGCTGAATGAGATTCTGCCCGGCGGGTTCCGCCACTACGAGCAGAGCGTTCGCGTGGTGGAAAAGCTGGAAAAGAACGGCGCAGGGCTCAACCTGACCAAAGAGGTGCGCGACGGTATATTGCACCACACGCACGGACAGGAGGCCTCCACGCTAGAGGGGCGGATCGTGCGCTATGCGGACCGCATTGCCTATATCAACCACGACATCGACGATGCGGAGCGGGCCGGTGTTTTGGAGGAATCGCAGATTCCCAAAGCGATCACGGACCTCTTAGGGACGAGCAAGTCCGCCCGGATCAACCGCTTGGTCAATGCGGTGGTGGATAACAGCCAGGACGGGCAGATCCGCATGGACCCCGAATGCCAGGAAGCTTTTGACGAGCTGAATACGTTTATGTACCAACAGGTTTATTATAATCCCTACGCGAAGGGGGAGGAGAAAAAGGTCCCAACCTTGATCGAAATCCTCTTTACCTACTTAAAAAACCCTGATCACCTTCCGGAGGACATGAAGCGTATTGCGGAAGAGGAGGGGTGTGAGCGCGCCGCCTGCGACTATCTCGCAGGTATGACAGATCATTATGCCATCCGTCTGTTTGAGAATATTTACATCCCGGAGGCGTGGAGTCACTATTGATGGAATTGAATCGGAGGAATGGCAATGCCTTTGCCGGAAGCTTTTTTGCAGGAGCTGAAGATGCGCAGCGATATTGTCGACGTGGTGTCTTCATATGTCAGCCTGCGGCGCAGCGGCAGGAATATGGTCGGGCTGTGCCCCTTTCACCATGAGAAAACGCCGTCTTTCAATGTGTATGCGGAAAACGGCTCGTTTTATTGTTTTGGCTGCGGTGTGGGCGGGGATGTCATCACCTTTATCCGCCGCATCGAGAATTTGGACTATATGGAAGCGGTGCGCTTTTTGGCGCAGCGCGCCGGCTTGCAGGTGCCGGAGGACCACGTGGACGATGGGATGGCAAAGCTGCGCGCGCGGATCTTGGAAATCAACCGCGAGGCGGCGCGGTTCTATCATTCCGTGCTAATGTCCGAGCAGGGCGCGGCGGGGCTTTCCTATCTGCGCGGCCGCGGGTTGACGCAAGCGACCATCCGTCACTTTGGGCTGGGGTATTCGCCGCCGTCCCGCTTTGCCTTGGTGGATTTTCTGGCCAAGAAAGGCTATCAAGAGGCAGAGATGATCCAGGCGAATGTGGCGTTTAAAGGGCGCAGTGGACGTGCGTTGGACCGCTTTTTTGGCCGGGTGATGTATCCGATCATCGACTTGCGCGGCAATGTCATTGCGTTTGGCGGGCGTGTGCTCACCGATGCAAAGCCCAAATATTTGAATACTTCTGATACGCTGGTTTTTCGCAAAAGTGACGCTTTGTTTGCGCTCAATTTTGCAAAGAACCAGGGAGGCCAGCAGCTGATTCTGGCAGAGGGCTATATGGACGTGATTTCCCTGCATCAAGCGGGGTTTACCAATGCGGTCGCCACGCTTGGGACAGCTTTGACCATGGAGCAAGCGCGCCTGATGTCCCGCTATGCGAAAGAAGTGGTGATCTGCTACGACGCGGATGAAGCGGGCCAAAAGGCCACGGCGCGGGCAATCCCGATGCTTCGCGAAGCCGGGTTGCTGGTGAAGGTGCTCAATATCGTGGGCGGCAAGGACCCGGATGAGTACATACGCTCCTATGGGGAACAGGGGCCTGCCCGCTTTAAACAGCTTTTGGACGCCTGCGGGAATGACATCGAGTACCGCTTGGCGAAGATCCGAAGGAATTGCAATATGGAGAGCGCGGACGGGCGTGTCGCCTATTTGACCGGCGCAGCAGAGCTCCTGGCTACCTTGGGCAACCGCATGGAGCAGGAGGTCTATGCGGGAAGGCTTGCAGAGGAAATTGGCATCGACCGCTCCGCCATCATGATGCAGGTGGACAAAAACAGCAAGAAGCGCCAGAAGCAACAGCAGCAAAAGCAATTTCGCACCTTTCAGCAGCAGACCGCTGGGATTGGGGACGACATCAACCCCGAAAAGGTCAAACATTTGCGGGCTGCCAGCGCAGAAGAAGCGTTGCTTGCCTATGTGGTCAAATATCCCGACCATGCCAAAGAGATTTATACCCGTTTGCCGCCTGAAAAATTTTCCACTTCGTTTAATCGCCGCGTATATCAGGTGATTATGGGGAAAATTATGGATGGCAAGGACTATAGCCTTACAGATATTTCGGGGGAATTCTCCGTGGATGAAATCGGAGCAATCGCCCGCATTTTTGCCAAATATCACGATGTATCCGCCACCTGGCAGGATGCACAGGAATATATCGAAGTTATTGAACAGGAACATGCAAAACTCCGCCTGGAGGATGCCGCCTCGGTTCCGACGCAGAGCATTGAAGCGTATCTGGCGGAACTAAAGGCGAAGAAGAAATAGGGGGATTTACAAATGGGAACAGGAGCAACACCGGACAAGAAAACGGTCATTCGAGAATTGATTGAACAGGGGAAGGCAAAAGGGCAGCTCTCGACAAAAGAGATTCTCGACGCTCTTGGCGAGCTGGACTTTGAGCCGGAACAGATTGAAAAATTTTACGACACATTGGAAGCGCAGGGAGTGGAAATTATCGAGGACTTTGCAGACGCTCCCTTGGACGACATCGACTTTGCCGCCGAAGCTGCCTCCGACGAAAATCTGGAATCCAGCCTCAGCACCGAGGGCATTGCGATTGACGACCCTGTAAAGGTGTATTTGAAAGAGATCGGCCGCGTGCCGCTGCTTTCCCCGGAAGAGGAAATCGACCTGGCTATCCGGATCAAGGAGGGGGATGAAGCGGCGAAAAAGCGCCTGTCAGAGGCCAACTTGCGCTTGGTCGTCAGCATTGCCAAGCGCTATCTGGGCCGTGGGATGCAGTTCTTGGACCTGATTCAGGAGGGCAACCTGGGCCTGATCAAGGCGGTGGAGAAGTTCGACTATACCAAGGGCTTTAAATTTTCCACCTATGCGACGTGGTGGATCCGGCAGGCGATCACCCGCGCGATAGCGGACCAGGCGAGGACCATCCGTATCCCGGTCCATATGGTGGAGACCATCAACAAGGTAAAGAAAGTCTCCAGCCAGCTGCTGCACACCAACGGGCACGAGCCGAGCGCGGAGGAGATCTCCGCCGAATTGGACATGCCGGTGGACAAGGTGCGGGAGATCATGCGGGTTGCGCAGGAGCCCGTCTCTTTGGAAACGCCGATCGGCGAAGAGGAGGACAGCCATTTGGGGGATTTCATCCCCGATGACGACGCCCCCGCCCCGCAGGACGCAGCCTCCCATACCCTTTTGAAGGAACAGCTTGCGGATGTACTGGACACCCTCACCCCCCGCGAGGAAAAGGTGCTCAGCCTGCGCTTTGGCCTGGAGGACGGCCGCTCCCGCACGTTGGAAGAGGTAGGCAAGGAGTTCAATGTCACCCGTGAACGCATCCGCCAGATCGAAGCCAAGGCCCTGCGCAAGCTTCGCCACCCGAGCCGCAGCAAAAAGCTGAAAGACTTTTTGGACTAAGAGGTGGACAAGCGATGCACATGACCCTGGAGGCGGACTATGCGGTGCGGATCGTGGAATTTCTCGCGGCGGCCAATCAAAAGGTGGATGCGCGGACGATTTCGGAAGAAACGCATGTGCCTCTGCGCTTTGCCCTGAAGATCCTGCGCAAGCTGGTGGCGGACGACATCATGATTTCCTACAAAGGCGCCCACGGCGGGTACATGTTGGCGCATCCGGCGGGGGAGATCACCCTGCGCCGGGTCATTGAATCCGTGGAAGGCCCCTACATGATCAGCCGTTGTCAGCAGGGAGAATATGCTTGTACCCATACGGCGAGCTGCCGGTTTCATGAGATTTACAACGAAATTTCGGAAATTGTCCGGCAGAAGCTGGATTCTTACACCTTTGCGGATGTTTCGGGAGCCGGCCACCCTAGTTCGACGGAAAAATCGTGAACTTTGTACATATAGAAATCAGGCGCGATTACAAAAATCCCCCGGTGCAGCGTAAGGCTGCACCGGGGGATTTTATCGATACGGTGTTTTGCCAGGGGCGTTCATACCCCTTCTTTTAGGAAACTGGAGGATACACCCGTATTAGTGAATTTCAATGCGGCGGTTTGGAGTGACCGTCGCCTCCTTCTTTGGCAAAGTCAGCTCCAATACACCATTTTCATATTTCGCCTGGATACCGCTTGTGTCGATCCCGGAGACATCAAAGCTACGGCTCATAGAACCATACCGTCTTTCGCGGCGGATGTAGGTGTTGTCATCCGTTTGCGTTTCCTCTTTATGCTGTGCGGAAATGGTCATCCGGTCGCCGTCCATGTCGATATGGATATCTTCTTTGTTGTATCCAGGAAGATCGGTCCGCAGCAGGTACTGATTGCCCTGGTCGATGATATCGGTGCTGCACGGAACGACGCTGCTCTCCGAATTGCCCCAGAAAGCGCGGTTCATTTGGTCGAGATAATTGAAAAGATTGCTGGTTCTGCGCTCAAATGGAATCAAATCAAACATGATAAAACCCTCCGTTTTGTTCTTTTGTAATCATGCAATGGAATACTGGCCATTACTGAATTTCAATCCGATGGTTTGCGGGAACCGTCTCCTGCTTCTTAGGCAGATCCAGCTCCAAAACGCCGTTTTCAAATTTTGCCTCGATATGATCGGCGTCGATGGACGAAATATCAAAACTGCGGCTCATGGAACCATACCGTCTTTCGCGACGGATAAAGTTGTTCTTCTGATCTTCCGTTTTGTTTTCTTCCGAGTGTTCCGCGGAGATCGTCAAACGGTCGCCTTCGATGTCGAGGTGAATGTCTTCCTTTTTGAAGCCCGGCAGGTCGGCCTTCAAAACAAAGCGGTTGCCTTCATCGAGAATATCGGTCTTGCAAGGTGCGATGTCGGTGTTGCCGCCGAAGAATGCACGTTCCATATCATCAAAATAGCGGAATAAATCATTGTTTCTATGTTCAAAAGGAATCAAATCAAACATAAGTCATAACCTCCTTAACGGCTTCTATCATTTTCTATCAATGTAATGGATTGTGGGTTCTGCAAGAAAGTCTTTTCAAGCGAACCACCTTCTTTCCTCTTTGGCTCTCTTGCTGTCTACGCTTTTTAGTATAGGGTTCGGTTGTTAAAAATGTTTTTCAAAATTGCGAACAAACTGTTAATTTTAGCACTCTATACTCAAGAGTGCTAAAATATAAATGGCACAGATTTTGAAAATACGATCTCGATGAAGGCCCTTTCAGAAGACAGAAACATATGTCTTGAATATAGCGGAGAACACAGTTGTTTCAAGTTTTTCCTGCAAAATGATAGTCAATTTGGGAAGATTGTACTATAATGATTGATTGAAATACAAAGCATATTTTAAGACCTGTCGATCGAAAATCTATAGGAGGCATATTATGAAGCGCGTTTTTTTGATGGTGCTGGACAGTGTGGGGATTGGAGAAATGCCGGACGCTGCACAGTATGGCGACGCGGGAAGCAATACGCTGGCCGCAGCGTCGAAAAGCCCCTATTTTTCCATGCCCCATATGCAGCAGCTTGGCCTTTTTAATATCGATGGCGTTACCTGCCGTCCGGCGGTGGAGCACCCTTCGGCAGCGTTTGCACGCATGACGGAACTCTCCAAAGGGAAGGACACCACCATCGGCCATTGGGAAATTGCAGGGATCGCGTCGCCCAAGCCGCTTCCAACGTACCCCAACGGCTTCCCACAGGATCTTCTGGCGGAATTCAGCCGCCGGGTGGGGCGAAAGGTGTTGTGCAACCGGCCGTATTCGGGGACGGAAGTAATCAAAGACTATGGGAAAGAGCATGTGGAAACCGGCGCGCTGATTGTTTACACTTCTGCGGACAGTGTCTTCCAAATCGCGGCGCATGAGGCGGTGGTGCCCGTCGAGGAGCTTTACCGCGATTGCCAGATTGCACGGGAGCTGTTGACCGGGGAGCACAGCGTTGGACGGGTGATTGCACGGCCGTTTACAGGCGAATATCCGAATTATGTCCGCACGAAGAACCGCCATGATTTTTCGCTCCTTCCGCCGGGCACCACCATGCTGGATCAGCTTTCCGAAAATGGATTTGACGTGATTGCAATCGGGAAAATCTATGATATATTCGCTGGAAGAGGGATTACAAAGGCCATCCGCACCGGCGGCAATGACGAGGGCATTGCGCGGGCCATCGAGTGGACAAAGCGCGATTTTCAGGGGCTTTGTTTCATCAACCTGGTGGACTTTGACATGTTGTATGGCCACCGGAATGATGTGGAGGGCTATGCAAAGGGACTGACAACCGTCGACCGGGCGATCCCGGAAATTTTGGCGGGACTGCGGGACGGCGATCTCCTGATGATTACCGCCGACCACGGGTGCGATCCAAGCACACCATCCACGGACCATTCGCGGGAATATACGCCTTGGATCATTGCAGGGCCAAACGTAAAGGCAGGAACAAACTTGGGAACCCTGCCGACTTTTGCGGACATTGGCGCAACGATTCTTGATTTCTTTGGCGTCCCTCAGAAAATTACAGGGACATCGCAATTGGGAAACATCATAACAAAATCATTTTGAAAAACAGGAGGATTTGTATGGCTACAACTACACCGACGCCGCACAACGCGGCCAATCCGGGCGACATCGCCAAGACCGTTTTGATGCCGGGCGACCCGCTCCGCGCGAAATTCATTGCAGAAACGTACTTGGAAAACCCGGTCTGTTTCAACACCGTTCGCAATATGCTGGGATATACCGGCACTTACCAGGGAAAGCGCGTTTCCGTGATGGGCAGCGGGATGGGGATGCCGTCCATCGGCATCTACTCGTATGAGCTGTACCATTTCTATGATGTGGAGACCATCATCCGCATCGGTTCCGCTGGGGGAATCGCGGATCACGTACATGTGCGTGACGTCGTGATTGGGATTGGCGCGTGTACCGATTCCAATTATGGCTCGCAATTCCACCTGCCGGGTGCGTTTGCACCCATTGGAGATTTTACGCTTGCGCAGAAGGCGGTGCAGTATGCGCAGGAACATAAGATTCATACGGTTGTGGGGAATGTCCTGTCTTCGGATACCTTCTATGGGGACGATCCCGACGCCCTTCCCGCGTGGAAGAAAATGGGCGTGCTTGCCGTGGAGATGGAGTCCGCGGCGCTGTATATGAATGCGGCACGCGCGGGGAAGCGGGCGCTCTGCCTATTGACCATTTCCGATTGCCCGTTCACCGGGGAATCCCTCTCGGCGGAGGAGCGGCAGACCAGCTTCCGGGAAATGATGGAGATTGCGCTCGCAATAGCGGAATAAATTCAAACGGGAAAAGGATGAATGCATATGGACCGTCAGAAAATTTTGAGTATGGTCGACCACACCCTGCTCACGCAAACGGCGACATGGAAGGAAATCCGACGGATTTGCGACGAAGCCATCCGCTACGGGACGGCCTCGGTCTGTATACCCGCCAGTTATGTGAAACGCGCCAAGGAGTATGTGGGAGATCGAATGGCTGTATGTACGGTCATCGGGTTTCCAAACGGGTATTCCACAACGGCGTCCAAGGTGTTTGAGACGCAGGATGCCATTGCCAACGGCGCGGATGAGATTGATATGGTGGTCAATATCGGGTATATCAAAGACGGCCTTTACGATTTGCAGCTTGACGAGATCCGGCAGATCAAACAGGCGTGCGGCGGCCATATCTTGAAGGTGATTGTTGAAACCTGCCTGTTAACCGAGGAAGAAAAGATCCGCATGTGCCAGGTTGTCACAGAATCCGGAGCGGCCTTCATCAAAACCTCTACAGGCTTTTCAACGGGCGGCGCAACCTTTGACGATGTGGCGCTATTCCGGAAGTATGTTGGCCCGCAGGTGCGCATCAAGGCGGCAGGAGGGATTTCCTCGCTGGAGGATGCCGAGCGGTTTATCGAGCTTGGGGCGTCTCGGCTGGGCACCAGCCGCATCGTCAAATTGATCCAGCAGGAAGAGGCACACGGCGATTAAGCCGGGCAGACCGGCAGGATAGAAAAAAGGCCGCCGCAGGGAAGAAAACCGCGGCGGCCTGCGTTCTCTCTGGGGAGGGGTGTCATTTTTATGGAAGATCAGGAATTGGTCCGCTTGGCGCTGGGAGCCAGGGAGCGGGCCTATGCGCCGTATTCCAAATTTCAGGTGGGGGCGGCGCTGCTCACAGGAACAGGCCGTGTCTATCAGGGGTGTAACATTGAATGCGCCTCCTATACACCGACGAATTGTGCGGAACGGACCGCGTTTTTCAAGGCTGTCAGCGAGGGGGAGCGCGACTTTGTTGCCATCGCGATTGCCGGAGGACCCGCCGGCGCGCCGGTCAAACGGGCATGCCCGCCGTGCGGGGTATGCCGCCAGGTGATGCGGGAATTCTGCGACCCGTCGTCCTTTCGGGTCATTCTTGCCTCCGGGCCGGATAACTGGGTGTCCTACCGGCTGGAAGAGCTTCTTCCGCTCGGCTTTGGCCCGGAGAATTTAAACAGGGGGAAAGGAGGCGCGGGCTGTGCGCATGTATGATATCCTTGCGAAGAAGCGGGATGGGGGAATCCTGACGGACGAGGAGATTCAATTTTTTATCGACGGCTATGTGAGCGGTGCGATTCCGGATTATCAAGCGAGCGCCCTGCTGATGGCGATTTTTCTAAAAGGGATGACGCCACACGAGACAGCAGCGCTCACCAGGAGTATGGCGCAATCCGGCGACCTGGTGGATCTTTCCTCAATCGACGGGATCAAGGTCGATAAACACAGCACCGGCGGCGTGGGGGATAAGACCACGCTGATCGTGGCGCCGGTTGTCGCTTCTTTGGGCGTGCGCGTGGCCAAGATGAGCGGCCGCGGGTTGGGGCACACCGGCGGGACGGTGGATAAGCTGGAATCCATCCCCGGATTCCGAACCACACTGGATCGGGAGGCCTTTTTTGACGTTGTCCGCCGGGTGGGGGTTAGCGTAATTGGGCAATCCGGCAACCTGGCCCCCGCGGATAAAAAGCTCTATGCGCTGCGCGATGTGACGGCTACGGTCAACAGCATTCCGCTGATTGCTTCCAGCATTATGAGCAAAAAGATCGCCGCAGGCTCCGATCGAATCCTTCTGGACGTCAAGACCGGCAGCGGCGCCTTTATGAAGACCTTGGAGGACTCCATTGCGCTGGCAAAGGAGATGGTGTCCATCGGCGAGCATGTGGGACGCCGAACAGTGGCGCTCATCACCGATATGGACCGTCCTTTGGGTTGTGCCATCGGGAATGCGTTGGAGGTCCGCGAGGCATGCGAGACCTTGCAGGGACGCGGCCCGGCCGATCTGACGGAGGTCTGCATCGAGCTGGCCGCCAATATGCTTTGGCTTGCGGAAAAAGGGGAATTGGCGCAATGCCGTTCTTTGGCCAGGCAACAGATTGCAAATGGGGAGGCCTTTGCGAAGTTGAAAGAGATGGTCCAGGCGCAGGGTGGGGATACAAGCGTGCTAGATGATCCAGAGAAATTTGCTCCGCCGAATGTCTGTTATGAGGTCTTGGCGCAAAGGGAAGGATTCCTCTATGCAATGGATACCGAGAAGTGTGGGATTGCCTCTGTGGAGCTGGGCGCCGGACGCGAGAAAAAGGAAGATCCTATTGATTACAGCGCGGGGATTGTCTTGCGCAAAAAGGTCGGCGATTTTGTGAGAAAAGGGGAGGTGCTCGCCTCCTTCTATTCCTCGGAGGAGTCGAAATGCCGGACAGCGGAGCAAACGTTCACACAGGCCCTCCGCATTCAGGATGCAAGGCCAGAGCAAACCGCATTGATTCACACGCGTGTCACCGCCCAAGGGGTTGAGATGGGCAATCGATCTTAGAAATAGGCAACATTTTAGAAGTGGATAACATAGGGCGAAATCCTTGCGTTTTCCAATTTTTATGGTTAGAATAGCAACCATAAAGCCATACTAAATTCGTGTATTTTAATCCAGAGGCTTTGTGGAGGTGCTTTCATGTTAGATTGTAGAATTGCAAAGGTCGTTGGCCGGGAAGTGATGGATTCCCGTGGAAATCCAACCGTAGAAGCAGAGGTTGTACTCAAATGCGGCGCACAAGGGACTGCACTCGTCCCCTCCGGTGCATCGACTGGAATCTATGAAGCGCACGAGCTGCGCGACGGCGACCCGAAGCGCTACGGTGGCAAGGGCGTTCTAAAGGCCGTACGCAATGTGAACGAATCAATCGCCACCGCATTGGTGGGGATGAATGCACTCGCGCAGGAGGAGATTGACCGTAAAATGCTGGAGGCCGATGCCAGCAAAAACAAGTCCAAGCTGGGCGCAAACGCGATCTTGGCGGTTTCACTGGCGACCGCACGCGCGGCCGCCGCAGCGCTCAATCTGCCGCTCTATCGGTATATCGGCGGCATGCAGGCGCACAAGCTCCCTGTGCCGATGATGAATATTCTCAATGGCGGCGCACATGCCTCCAACAACATCGACATACAGGAATTCATGATTATGCCGGTCGGCGCGCAGAGTTTTCGTGAGGCGCTCCGCTGGTGCAGCGAGATTTACCACACCCTTGGCAAGCTGCTCAAGGAAGGAGGGCTTGCCACCGGCGTCGGCGATGAGGGCGGCTTTGCGCCAAACCTGGAGTCGGACGAAGAAGCGATTGAATGGATCATCCGCGCAATCGAGGCAGCGGGATATTCGACGCAGGACGTCAAGATTGCATTGGATGCCGCCAGCAGCGAATGGTATAAGGACGGCATGTACGTCCTGCCCAAGCGCGGCACAGCTTTAAAGAGCGCAGACCTGGTGGCCTATTGGAAAGACTTGGTCAGCCGCTATCCGATCATCTCGATCGAGGATGGACTGGGCGAGCAGGATTGGGAAGGCTGGACAGTTTTGACCAAGGAACTTCCCATCCAGTTGGTTGGAGACGACCTGTTCGTTACAAATGCGGAGCGTTTGCAGCAAGGCATTGAAATGGGCGCGGGCAATGCAATCCTTGTGAAGGTCAACCAGATCGGCTCCCTGTCGGAGACGCTGCATGCGATGGAGCTGGCGCACAAGGCCGGGTATACGGCGGTCGTTTCCCACCGTTCCGGCGAGACCGAGGACACGACCATTGCAGATTTGGCGGTCGCCACGAATGCAGGGCAGATCAAGACCGGCGCGCCGTGCCGCACGGATCGGGTTGCAAAGTACAACCGATTGCTCCGCATTGAGGACGAGCTGGGGAGCACCGCCTGCTATGCTGGCAGGGATGCCTTCCGGTTCTCTGTATGATTCCGCAAATCAAAACATCCGCACGGATCACTTCCCGTGCGGATGTTTTTCTATATGAGGTTCTCGGCAGATCAGAGCAACTCTTTGATGCAGGATTCGATTTCCCGCATACTTGCGGTTGGCTCGTATCGTGCGGCGGCTTCCCCCTCCCGGTCGATCACAAACTTTGTAAAATTCCATTTGATCTCCGGGTTCTCTGCATAATGAGGGTCCTCTGAAGATAAGATTTCCTGTAGCTTTTCTGTAAGCGGATGATCAGGATCGAACCCGCTGAAACCGCGGGCGTTTGTCAGATAACGGAAGAGGGGTTCTGTCTGCGGCCCTTTCACATTCGTTTTGGCCAACATGGGAAACGTAACGCCATAGTTGTAACGGCAGAATTCTGCGATTTTATCGTTGCTCTCTGGGTCTTGCTCATGAAATTGATTGCATGGGAACCCTAAGACCATAAAGCCATGGTCGCGGTATTTTTGGAACAACTTCTCTAGGTCTTCAAACTGCGGTGTGAATCCGCATTTGCTGGCCGTGTTGACAATTAAAAGAACGTTGCCTCTATACACGGAAAGATCCAGTTCCTTCCCGTTCATCTGGCGCACATGAAAATCATAGACATTCATTTTGGGCCATGCGCCTCCTTTCCCGCTTATTATGAGGATAAGGGCCATGCAATATACTTTCTCCGGTGGGAATCGAAGGGACGATTGAAAAATCTACGGAACAACCAGAAAATTCGTCAATTTTTGGTCAAAATTCGTAGGCAATTTGTCCGGTTTTGGTTTTGGAAATGATTGACTTTCTGTGGCCTGTTCCAAAGATAAACATTGCAGCGTTGACTTTCCATGTCCACGTGTTATAATAAACACCATAGAATTAAAATTCTGTAGGTAAGGGGTGTTGAACATGAGCAGACAAGCAAAAAACACTTTCTCCAATAAAGTTTATAATATTATATCGAAGCAGAGCGAGAAAGCGCTGGAAGCAGAACTCTGTGAGGGTAGCAGCAAAGTACAGATCAATCAGCTCAATGGCGGGGAGAACCAACAGTGGAAATTTGAAGCCAGCGGTGATCCGTACTATAAATTAGTGAACAAGAATACTGGAAAAGCACTGGATATTATGCTGGGCGGTTCGGCAAATGGGACTTGGCTCCACCAGTGGGATAGCGTTTCTTCCGACAGCCAGTTGTGGTTCTTGGAGGAGACGGACGAAGGCTTTTATAAGATTAAGTCCAAGGTTTCTGGTAAGTGTGTAGATGTTGTGGGGATGTCCCAGGAGGACGGCGCACGTCTACAGATCTGGGAAGACCTGAATGGCGACAATCAGCAGTGGAAGCTGGTTGAGGTTGTTGCAAAGAAGGCTGAAAAGGCTGTGGAGCAGAAAGAGGAAGCTCCTGCAAAAGAAATCGTCCCTGAAGCACCGAAGGCGGTTGTGAAAGCAGAGACAAAAACTTCCACAAAAGCAAAGGAACCGGCAGCTCCGGCGAAAAAGACTTCTACAAGATCGACCAAAGCAAAAGCGAAAAAAGAGGAGACGGCAGCTACAGTGGAAACCACTGTGGAAGAAAAAGTTGCTGCAAAGGCTCCAGCCAAGAAGACAGCGGCAAAGAGAACTCCCCGCGCTAAGAAATAATCTGAAATGATCTACAAAAGCCCATGGGTGGTTTATGGACCAGCCTACGGGCTTTTTCTTTATTTTTTATTATTTATTACAATGTAGCAGAAATTTTGGTTGAAAAGAGCACTGGACTTTTTTGTGAATTTGGATATACTATATGTTTTATAGATGTAATTTGTATGCATTCGCTCAAAGGGTGGAAACAAACACAGGGGCGGGGCTAGAAAGATGGATTGCATTTTAATGAACCTTTTAGGAGGAAATTTATGAAAAAACAAAGAAACTGGGATTGGAGCAAAATCCTGTCAGGGTTTGTATTTGTTTCGCTGCTGGTATCGGCGGTATTTGTTGCGATTCGCTTGGTGTTGGCGCCTTCCCAACCACACGGCGGCGATTTTGAACGGCTCAAAAGTGATTATGTTCTCATGCTTGTGCAGTGCGTCCTTGGCATGGTGGTGATGTTCTTGCCCGGTGTGATTTCCCGCAGGTTAAAGATCGAGATCCCCTCGGGCATGATGGTTTTGTTTGTTATCTTTCTTTATTGTGCAATCTATCTTGGGGAAGTCAGAAGCTTTTATTACCATATTTCGTCGTGGGATACGGTTTTGCACTGGTTCAGCGGGGCGATGATCGGCGCATTGGGCTTCTCATTTGTGGCGCTATTCAATAATGCAGAGCGCATACCAGTCAATCTTAGCCCCTTCTTTGTCGCTGCATTTGCTTTTTGCTTTGCCGTCACCTTGGGGGTGTTTTGGGAATTTTATGAATATACATTTGATGGGCTTCTGGGGCTGAATATGCAGAAGTTTGCATTGGAGGACGGTACACAGCTGGCTGGCCGTGCCGCTTTACAGGATACAATGAAGGATCTGTTTGTAGACGCGATTGGAGCGTTTGCTGCGAGTTTGATTGGATATATCTCCCTGAAGCATAAAAAAGGATGGATTGAAAGATTTCAAATTATCCGGAAAAGACACAGCACGAAATAAACGTTCAGAGAAAGACGGCAAGAAGGCTCTGGGAATTTTACCCGGGGCCTTCTTGGTATTTTCTTAGATGAATGACGTGCCTTCTATTGCCAAGAAGCAATCTGAGACGCCCTAGGATACCGGGGGAGGCTGTCACAGCTCCTACAATGGCTGCAATAACCGTGATGATCTTTCAGGAATGGGAAAATTTCCAAAAGGGTAGTGTGCGCCTTTATAACGGCGCTGAAAAAATATTTTAGGTTTGGTATGTGTCCCAAAGTGGCTGCTGTTCAATCAGGGAAACTTTTTAGAGGTTGGGGAGGCGTTCCTGTGTTTGTGATGGATTTCGGAAAAAGACGAGAACGTCTGATAGCATGGCGAAACACAAAGATTCAAAAATTGTGTGAGATTATGAGAGGTCACTGAGCTTGTGGATGGTGATGGACGTATCGGAATAGAGGAAATTTCCTCCTTCCCCAATCACGTTCAACGTGGCGGGTGTGGATGTGATCTCTATGATTTGGGAAAAAGAATAGATATTGGTTTCCAGGGCAGACTGGAAGGTATCCCGCGCACCTGTACCGGGAACCGGCGTCCCTTGCAGCTGCAAGTATATCAGGATGGATAACGGAAAATTGGCAGTCCCTAATGGGGAAACAGTGGTATGGAACGATACATAATAGAATCCCGTTTGTAAGATAGTAAACGGGGCGGTATTTGGCGCATGGACAATTGCATCCCCCTGTACAGCTCCGTTTCGGTCAAAAATCAAGGGATTCCCGGAGGCTCCTGGTTGTGGAGGGGTGGAAAATGCGGACAATAGCCCTTGCACACTTCCAGTGCTGCCGGTTGCCCCTCTAGGAATAACAAAGTTCAAAATTGCATTTTGCTGGGTCCCTGAATTGGTCACCTCTGCGGGCGTTCCCGGTTCCCCAGTAGTGACTGTCCCAATTTGAATGGTAGCAGCTTCACCCTGCTGCCCGGTCGCTCCGGTTGGGCCAATTGGCCCTTGTGTTCCCGTGGGACCAGTGGCTCCTGTAACTCCAGGGGTACCTTGCGGCCCTGTAGCTCCGGTGCTACCGGTTGCTCCCGTGGTCCCTTGCGGCCCTTCCGGCCCCGAGACCCCCTGGATTCCCTGCGGTCCCGTTGGGCCTGTTGCTCCACGAGGGCCTGTGGCGCCCACCGGCCCTTGTGGTCCGGTAGGGCCTTGCAATCCGCGCACGCCAGTTGGGCCAATTGTTCCAGCGGGCCCAGGTACCCCTTGAGGCCCTTGTGGTCCGGTGGGACCTTGTAAACCTTGGATACCGGTAGGGCCAGTAGGCCCGGCGGGACCGGCAGCTCCTTCAGGCCCTTGTGGCCCAGCGGGCCCCGTGCTACCGGTGGGGCCGGTTACACCTTGTGGGCCTTCCGGACCGGGGATGCCTTGGATTCCCTGTGGGCCGGTGGGGCCAGTCGCCCCTCTGGGGCCGGTTGGGCAGATAGATCCGCTGGGTGGACAGGGCATGCAATAAGAGGGGCAGCATGGCAAATGATAGTTGGAATACATGTTCATATAGATCATCTCCTGACAGGATCAGTGTATGCAGAAACGGGCTAAAATGAAAATCCATACATTTTACGTGCATTTTTGTGAATATCCTTTCTTGACAGATTCGGGAATACATGGTAGTGTGAAGCTGTCAATATTTGGCAAAATATAAAATTTTTTGGAGATGATGAAAATGAGACGTAAATGGTTGGCTTATTTTCTGGCATGTGCAATGCTTCTTTCTGCTTTAGGGGGTTGCGGAACACAGCAGGGGACAGAGCCCCAGACGGCAAGCAGTGAGATTCCTACTTCCAGTGAAGCATCCACTCCCGAAGAGGCGTCGTCGCAAACTTCTGCGCCGGAAGAAGAGGGCGATTGGTCCACGCTGGTGTCGGTTGATTGGGAAGAAAACAATGTGGATTTGGACACGGGTATCAACATGACCTATTTGACCTGTGGGCCGGAAGATGGTATCCCCCTGCTGTTGATCCACGGTGCAACCGATAGCCGTGTATCTTGGTCGCAGGTAGCTCCAAAGTTGGCAGATGCCGGATTCCGTTGCTATATCCCTGAGTTGCGCGGGCATGGTAAGACGGATAAGCCCGATGCGGGGGAAGAGGGATATACAGCAGAAACACACTGTGCTGATGTGTTGAATCTGATGGACAAGTTGGGGGTCGAAAAATTTATTCCGGTCGGCCATTCTCTTGGGTCTTTGATTACGCAGGAAATTATGGTTACAGCTCCGGAACGCGTAGAGCGGGGAATTTTGATTTCGTCCAGCACGAAGATGGCAGGCAATCCGATGTTGGACTGGATTTTGAATGGGGATGGTACGGATTTCCTTGGGGTCAGCGGCTATGAAGCAGAGCAACAGATTCCAGATGATTTCATCAAATCTTGGACGGAAACGACCAATGAGGACCCGAATTTCTGTGAAGCAGTCTATGAGCACGCATGTTCTTTGCCGTATGCTGCGTGGTACGATATTTTTGGCGGTTGTGCAGCGTTTGACAACACAGAAAGGCTTTCCAGTGTAACATGCCCTGTGGATATTATCTGGGGTACTGCGGATGTGTTCTTCTCCCAAGAAGATGAGGACAATCTTCAGAAGGCTTTGAGCAATGCTGAGGTCAATTTCTGCCCGATTGAAGGGGCAAGCCATAACATCCATTGGGATAGCGAGGCAACCTGTGAGGCTGTTGCTTCGGAGATCGAACGCTTTGCAGGGGAATCGACGCTGTAATTTCTTGATGCCCATGGGGATTCTCAGGATATCTTTTGAACTTGATACAATCATAAAAAAACAACGCCAGTTGCTGGCGTTGTTTTTTTATCCTTATAGATACTGGGAAAGCGCTTGTTTTTCTCAGGAGCCGTCATACAGCAAAGATCCGACGGGAGATCTTCTGCACGGTTTTGCCTATGATGTATAAAAGGGCAATTTCAACAGGCAACAGCATGAGATTCTTTGTCAAGCGCACAGGGAACAGGGCTGTAAACGATTTTCCGTACAAAACGACCATCCAAAAAGTATTCAACAGAACATTAAGCAATAAGCTAATGGAAGATTTAGCGACGATGGCGCGCGGCAAAGTCATAGGGCGGCGGTACAGAAGAAATCCATAAATCAGACCGCCCAATGCGGCGGTGATCGTAAAGCCCGGGAAATAAGCGCCGTCCGGCCGAATGAGATACGAGAGGACATCCCCCACTGCGCCAGCGGTAGCAGCCACCACCGGACCATAAAGCATCCCGGTGATTGCATTGGTCAAGAACCCAAATCCCACGCGCATCTGGGGGGTCAGATACACATGGACGCTCGACAGGGCGATGTTCATGGCAATCATCATAGCCGTAACCACAAGGGTTTGCGGCTTTTTCTGTTCGGCGGCGGATTCACGGAGTATGGCGGTAAAGCGAGGGGGGGTTAGAGAGTTGTTCACAGATTTGGACATAAAAAGACACCTCCATCAAAAATCATCGCGGAAAAGCAGGCACGTTTTTATAAAAAACGCGCATGTTGCCGCAAGATGGGGTGTCCCAATGATGCAGCAGCGGGATGCGGAGGTCGCACCGCAAGCCAAGGCTTTTCGTTCAGCGGCAACTCCCCGTCCGACTGACACTTTACGCGCGAACCCCTACTCTGCTTTTATTCGACTGTAAATCTTATTATAGCATAGTTTTACAGGAAGCACAAGGGCAACCGTTTAAAACAAGTAGTTCCAAATGTAGGTTTGTCAAACATCTTGTACAGCGAGAGATTCAAAGAAAGCAGCAAGTTTTTCTTTCGGGGAGAGCCAGGCA
>NZ_JADNJD010000017.1:0-67444 GCF_015554745.1 Anaeromassilibacillus sp. 1001302B_160321_C8
CTCGTACAGCATCGGGCGCAGGTTCTTAAAATCGAGGGCCGTCTGTCCTTCCTCGCCCGGCTTCACGCTGACATCCAGGATGCCCGCCGTGAAGTTCGTGTCGACCTTTTCCGTGTCTGTGAACCACGCCATTGTGCCGCCCACCAACAGGCACAGCACCAACAGCAGGGACACGCCAGACAAAATGACTCTGCTCTTTTTTGCCTTCATGTCTTTTCCTCCATTCTATTTTTACATCCTCAATAGCCGCCCTTTGCGGCCGTACAAAATAAGGAATATAGGCATTCCTTATTTGTTGTATTATTATACCATTTTATGGTTCTGCTTTATTTCTATATTTAAAATTTGGTTATTTATATCCTATATAATTTATCCATAAATATTATTATATTTTGGTGAATCATGCATTATTCGCCCCGATTTATGATTCATTTTTCTATTTAATATATTATAAGCTGTTAATTACACGTTTGTATTCCTAAAAAATTTAGGAACAAGCAAAATTTATATTCCAGGTCATGTTTACACGCTGCATTTCATGAAAATCTAATTTATCATACTCAGAAAATTGTAGTCAGCTTTCCAAAATAAAAGATGTGCCGTAGAAAAATCCACGGCACACCGAATCAATCGAACCAATAGAAATCATTCGATACTTGTCAACCTTTTCCACTTTTACAGTAAATCGCACGGGCGATGTAGACGTAATTGCCTCCTGGGTCGCAGCATCCAGCAAAACGCCGTCTTTTTAAGATTGCTTCTTAAGCTATGGCGGCCCTCGCCGTGCGCCCTCTCAGCCGAACAGCCGTCCTCCCGTCACGCCCACAAAGACCATGGAGAGAATCCCCACATAAATCAAAACGGAGGGCAAGCCGCGGAACGCTTTCGGCATATATTCGTTGCGGTAACGTGCCAACGCCTCAGAAAGCACGAGTGCAGCCAAAAAGAACGCTACGCCTGTCCCAATCGCGAATCCTGCCGCCTCATGTGGGCGCATAGCAAAACTGCGCTGCATATACGGCATCGACAGCACGATGCAGTTGATCGCAGCAGGCGAAAGGATCGCCCCAACCTTGCCGTAAATTTTCGGTAAAAAAGTCCTTAAGACAAAAGCCACCAGGAGATAGGCCAGCGCCGCACAGAACGCATAAACCGCCGGGCGCATAAACAGCAGGGTGCTGTTTGATAACAGCACCGGCCCCAAATAGCAGGCCGTCAACGCTGAGGCCAGGGAAAAAAGCCCAACAAAACAGCTATAAAGCGCAATGGTTTTTGGCTTGCGCGCAGCGCGCAGCACACGGCTGAAGCCAATCCCGCCTGTAAAAATGACATTTTCTGCGGTAACCGCCAACAGCGCGGCCAAGCAGAGCTCCATAAACATATTCATCCGCGCGGCACCCGCCTTTCCGCCTTTTTATCCCGCCGGGTATCCGCCCATTTGGTGAAAGCAGCAGCAAAGCCCAATAGGATAAACCCAAAGAACGGCAGGGCTGTGCCCTTATCTGCCGCAATGTAAGTCCCGGTATTGCTGTTCCAGACACTGCCACGCTGAAGGAATTCCCGCAAACAGGCAAACCCACACAAAACCAGGGAATATCCGATCATACAGCCAAAGACATCCGCCAGTACAGCGCGCGCCAGATGATACGGCGCATAGTCGTTGCAGCGGGACAACACCATCGAATTGCAGATGGTCAACCCCGCGTATATCCCCAACGAATGCAGGGACCCCGGGAACAACTGGTTCAAGCACCAGGCTGCCGGCAAGTAGAACACGGCGTTCACGGCAAGCACAGCGCCAGGGCGCAGCCAATTGGGCACTAAACCGCCGAGGAAACAACAGGTCAAGGCCGCCGGGAGCGTCATCAAAAACAACAGGAGCGAAAGCTCCACCGCCATGCGCAGGTTGTAACCCGCCGCCACTACCGGATACAGCCCTAAAGCCCCGATCAGCACAGGGCTTTTAAAGAACAGGCCGTTTGTAAAGACCGTCCGGGTTTCCCGCAGGGTGGAACGTCCGGATGGACGCGTTTGTTCGGTTTTAGCTTTCAACGATCTTCCCTCCCCATACGCGCACCGCGCCGGCCGCCCGGTCCAAGAGCGGGGCAATCGCATTGGACGCCAATATTGCAAAGCACGCCCCCTGTTCATATGCACCAAAATGGCGGAACGCCATCACCAAGGCGCCGCAAAAGGCGCCGTAAATGCTCCGCGCCACCGCGGTGCGGGGGGCGGTCACCGGGTCCGTCACCATAAAAATTGCGCAGAAAAACAGGGAACCGGACATCAGCTCGTATTTGACGGACGTCAGCGGGCTGCAAGCGATGCGCGGGCACAGCGCCGCCCACAGCGCTGCCGCAAGCAAAAAGAATACCGGCGCTTCCCAATTGGCAATCCGCCGGAAAACCAGGAACAGGCCGCATGCGCCGATCACCAGCATGGCGGTCGTCCCCATGGGCCCCACAAAGCGGCCCCAAAGCATCTCCAACGGCACGATATCGGGCTTGAGGCCCTCCTTCAGGACCCCAGCCGGCGAACGCACTTCCGTATAGGTGCAATCCCCGAACACCGGCAGCACCCATCCAATGGTGGAACTCACATAGGAAAACATGCGCTCCGGCCAGCAGATGGTGACAAACGCAACCCCCGCCGCAGCCGGGTTAAACGGCGTGCAGCCCGTCCCCCCGAACGGCGCGCGCACGACCAAAACCGCAAACAATGCCGCCACCGCGGGCATCCAAAAGGGCGCGTTCACCGGCATCAACAGGGCAATGACCAAGCCGGTAACCAATAGGGACGGGTCCGAATGGATGGTGCGGCGGCGGACCAGGCAGACCGCGACCTCCGCCAGGCAGCAGAGGGCCACCGTCACAAAGGCCATCGCCAGCGGCCGCCATCCATAATAGACCGTTGGGAGCACCAACAGCGTACACAGGGCGAGCGTCACGTTCCACATCAGGGACGGGACGCTGCGTTCTTTTCTTAAACAGGGCGTTTCCTGCAACGAAGGCATCTCATTCGCCCCCTTTCTTGAATTCCGCCGCGCGGAGCATCTGCGCGACCAAGTCGATGCCGGAGGGACACGCCAGGCTGCACGCCGCGCAGGCGATGCAGTGCTGGACGTTTACCATGCGCAGGGGATCGGGGTTTTCCCGGGAAAGCTGGTCGCATACCTCCCAAGGGCGGATCCCCCGGGGGCAGGCGCGCACGCAGCTTCCACAGCCGATGCAGGGATAGGTTCTCCAGCGGGGCTGGCGCTGCAAGGCGATCAGGCAGCGCGTGTCCAGCGTCACCGGGGCGTCCAGGTCGGGCGCCCGCTTGCCCGTGATGGAGGAACCGACAAAACAGGCGCCAGGCGTCCCCTCCACACCGCAAAAGGCGAGAAGCTCCCGCAGCGGGGTCCCGACCGGCACACGCAGGTTATATGGGTGCGGGACCGCGTCCCCCGCTACCGTGACCACGGTTTCGGTCTGCGGCGTCCCATTCTCCAAAAACGACGCCAAGGCGGCGCAGGCCTGTACGCCGATGAATCCCGTTGTGTTTCCCTTGGCATATAAGCCCCGCTTGAGCAGTGCGCGCGCCGGATAGCGCTCCCCTGCCGGCATTGGTTCTACCGCAGGGCAGGCCTCGTGAACCCGCTTCATCTCCTTGCGGGAGCTGGCGGTGACCCGGCACTCCGCCGCGCCGCAGGCCCTTGCCGCGGCAGCCAACCCGTCGGCCACCTTCTGCGGCTGTTCCCGCAGGACGGCCACCGCGGATGCGACATAGGGGTCGTCGTCAATCGCATTGGCAAGCAACAGGTTTACACCGCGCCTGCGGAACCGCTTCAGCTTTTTGTACAGCGGAAGGCCATCAAATTCATCGATAATCCCGGCGGATGCCGCGGCCGAAATTACTTCTTCCTGCTGCCCCTGGGCGGGCGGCTTTTGTTCCGGCCCTTCATACGCCCAGTCCGGCACCAAAAGGGCGCAGGGGACCGTCCCCTGCAGGGGAAGCGGGAGCTCACGGATCTCCTTGATCCGCCCTGCAGCCGGGGCATGGGCCGGCACGGAACGCTGCGGGGCGGAGAGCGGGGCGCCTTTGTCCACCCAATCCCCGGGCTCTACCAGGCGTTCGGAAAGCACCGTACATCCCACCAAAGGGACCCACAGCTCCGCTGGCTTTGGGAGCTCCTGAATCCCCTGTTTGAGCGGTTCTTCTCGGTGCGGCTCCAGACGGACGCCGCGCGGAAACAACGTCAAAGGACCACCCCATTCCCTTCCCGGAGCGTTGCAATGGCCTTTGCAGCGTCCGGCGCGTGGAATACGCTTGTCCCCGCTACGCAGACGTCCACCCCTGCTTCCTTCGCGGCAACCGCCGTCTGGGGATTGATCCCCCCGTCCACTTCCACAAATGCGCCATGGGCTTTCAGGGTGCGCACCTTGTCCATCATGGGCGCCATAAACGACTGCCCGCCAAAGCCGGGCTCCACCGTCATGACCAGAACCATGTCGAGGTCGTCCAAAAACGGCAGCACCGCCTCCACCGGGGTCTTGGGCTTCAGGGCCACGGCGGGCTTTGCGCCCCCCGCGCGGATCGCCCGGATCGTCTCATGCACACTGCTCTCCGCCTCCAAGTGAAAGGAAATGATATCCGCGCCCGCCTTTAAAAAGTCATCCACATAGCGGAGCGGCTCGCTGATCATCAGATGGACGTCAAACGGCAGCTTCGTATAGGGCCGGATCGCCCCCACAATGGGCGCTCCGAAGGTCAGGTTCGGCACAAAATGGGCATCCATCACATCCAGATGGATCCAATCCGCGCCCGCACGTTCCATCCGCGCGGTCTCCTCCCCCAGTTTGGAAAAGTCCGAGGACAACATCGATGGTGCAATCAGCATGACCGCAGCCTCCTTTTTTCAATTCCATGGCCGCCTTGCGGCGCCGGTTGTCTTTTTCTCCATTTTAGCCGAAAACGGTCTTTTTTTCAACCAATGGCGCACCGCCAAGTGATTTCTGGGAAAAGGCATCGCAGGCTTCCCTGGGAAAACACCCTTCTTTATACATCTTGCCAAAACGCCTTTCATTCGTTTGGCGCAGATCCCTAGTCCCCCAGAAAAGCCAAATGTGCGCAGGGCAAAAGCCCTGCGCACATTTGCCGCCGCGAGCGAACAGACGCCAAGATCCCGGGGCCAGCTGGACGCCCGGGCCTTGGCCGGGCCCGGGCAATCTATCTGAAGCGGTGGAAAATATATTTGCCCCGCACCCTCATAGTATGCGCCCCGGCCCAAAATGGATTGCAATTTTCCGAGAAATTGCTTTGCTTCCGATCGAGCGTTAAGCTTCACAACCTCAGCCTTTTCTTTGGCATGGCTGCCAGCCTCACTGCCCGCCGCTTTTCTTCCGTTCCCGGTAATACGCCATACACAGCAGCACCAAGGCAACCGCCATCACCCCGCGGAACGCCCAGCCCAGCGCGCCGGCAAACAGATCCTGCTGCAAAATGGCCCCTGCAAGCCACCAGCCGCCCATCACCAGGAATAATGCACCGGCGAAGTAGAAGATCTTATTCATCTTCCCAAACCGGAAGAACAACAGCAGGGCGGCGGCAAACCACATGGCCGCATATACGTAATCCAACAAACCCCACAACCCTTCCTACCGGACCTTTGGGTCCGCATGATTTGCCATCCAGTATACGCCCTGCCAAAAGCTCTGTCAACCGGTCAGCTGGCGCGTTTGAGCGGCCCAGCCCCCACCGGCGCGCGGTGCAGGGCTCGCATCCTCCTTTGCCGGCGCAGGCGGCAGGCATACTCCCTGCGCACCCGCAGCGTGCAGCAGACCGCCATGGCAGCCCCCAGCCCCACCTGTACAGCGGTAAAAAGCCCGTTTCCCTGCCCCGCAAGCAGGGAAACCAGCCCCATGACCGCCATCATGCCGCACAGCATTTGATTTTCCAATATCCGCGGCTGGTATTTCACAAACAGCGCGCACGCGCCGGTTATTAACAGAATCCCCATACATGCTAACATCTTATCCCCTCCTGTAAAACGCTCATATGTTCTATTGCAAAGTTATAATAACACATATGTTCTATAAATACAAGGGCCTCCGCCAAAAAATTCGAACATAAGAACGATCCACCGCATTTGTTTCTTCTTTTTAGACTTTCCAGCCTGTCAAAAAGACAAAACAAAAAGCGCCCTTTTCAGGGCGCCCCTTGAAATTCCTTATTCCACTGCCAATCCAAGAACCCCATGGCCTTTCCGGCGTTTGGGTAAGCGAAGCCGACTCCCCGCGGCAAATGCCGCGCAGAGGGATTTCCGGCCTCTTTTTGCCTATAACAGGGTTTCCCTTTGGGGAAACCTTACTCAAGGATATAGAGGTTCATATTCCGCACACCGAAGTTGATGCACTCATTGTACGTATCATAGTACAAGTCCGCTACAATCCGGCCGCTCTTTACGCCGCCGCCGGTATCCGCAGCGATTGCATAGCCGTAAACGGTCTTGCCGTCCGGGGATGCAATATACATTCTCGTTCCATACGGGATGATCTTCGGGTTGACCGCCACAAGGCCGACCGCCGCAGGCTTCCCGGTGGACGTATATCCACCGCCCGTATAGGCCGAACTGCGCCCGGATACCACCTTGGAATACTTAATGGTATTGCCGTTGTGATCCGTGAGCGTGCCGTCCCCATTGACGATCGCTATGCCGTTCTTCGGCTTTGCGCCAACCGTGACCACCTTTGTGACAGGCTCCTTGAGCACGGTTGTGCTCAAAACCGTCTCCTCCGCAAGCTGGCCGTCGATAAACTTCTGGCGCTTCTCGACAGACTGGCTTCCGACCTGGCCTTCTACTTCCACAATCGTCTTGCCCTTGTCAAGATTCGCATCCTTGTTTGTTGTCGTCTCATAAGGAATCTCTTCCGTCACCGTGACATCCTGATACGTAACGCGGGAAACGACGATCTGCATGCCGTCACACACACGCTCCTCCAGATTCACGCTGACAAGGTCGTCGGAACCAAGGGAAATCCCCTGGTCCTCCAGGGTCTGTGCCACCGTATTGGAGGGGGCCAAGAGCTCTCTCGTTTCCCCATCCGCTGTGATGGACACCTCATATCTGCGGGTGACCGTAATTTCCGTGTCATCCGTCACTTTCTCGTTCTTCGCAGGCTCCACCACATCGTTCACGCCGAGGGTGACGCCCACTTTTTCCAGAACATCTTCCACGTCCTCACCGTAATAAGCAAGCATAGTGTGGCCGGCGCCGTCCGCCAAAACCGTTGCGTCATACGCGCTCTTCACGGTCAGGTTGATCGCCGTCTCGTCCTCCGAACGGGAGATGTCGTCCATCGGCCCAACTTCGATTTCCGGATATTGAGCCTTTGCCTGATTCAGGATGTCCTGCGTCCCGCCGCTGGTTGTTTGCAGCGTGTAGGTTTCCCCATTGTACGTAAGATTGACGTCGCGCGTGGCGGCCATAACCGTGATGACAGAACTTACCGTAATCACGACCATCACCAGCAGGGCGGTCAACCGTTTCAACGGGGTTTTGCACAGGAAGCGCTTTGCGTTCTCCACAAATTGCTTCGCATTCTGATTGAACATTGTTTCACCTTTTTCCTTTTCTGCGGCAATTTCGGTTCGTGCCATCACCCTCCCCCAGCCATCCTGTTTGGCAGGGAAAAGAGCCTACGACAAAGTAAATCAATTACTACATGCGGGAAAAAATCTTCCCGCTCGCCGCTTCATGGTTATTGGGGTTGTCAATGCACGTATTATATTCATCCAATCGCCCATTGTCAAATTTGGAAAAAGCGCGATTTTGAGCATTATGAACAAGTCGAAAATCAGAATTGTCCACCGTTTTCCGGAGAAGCTTCCGTTTTCGACCGGATTTCCCCGTTGCTTAGGAAGATTTTGACCGTGTTTTCTGTGCAGAATGTAAAAACTTTCGGTTACAAACTTGTTACAAAGGTTTCAAGCCTGTATTTTATGCCAGGGGACGGGAAAAAAGCGCGGCAAAAATGCGGGGAGACAAGCCCAAAAACGGCTTGTCCTCTGGCTTTCCGGGCGGATTGGCCTTGGGGGACATTGTATGTCTTTGGCAGTTCTCCCGTCAATGATTTCCATTTTGCAGGTTTGGCATTTCTTCTTCGCGCAAGAGAAAGGCGGACGGCAATTTTCCACACTTCTCAACCGCTTTTCCACCGGATTCCCACGAGTTTTCCCTCTCTTCCACAGGGAGAGCCTTGTTTCTGTGGATTTTTCTCGGACCGGACAACTGTCTTTTTCCTCCTACTGTATATTGGGGTTTGAAGCGGGTTTTTGAAAGGTTTTCCACTATTTCCACACAGTTTTCCACCGTTGAAAGGGAAAACTCTGTGGAAAGCCGGTCGAATTGGGGCGCCGCCCACGCTCAAAAACACCGTTTTCCACAGGCACACAGCGGGCACACAGTGCCTCTCGCGGACCTCCGGTCAGGACGCGCCTACGGCGGGCACACAGTGCCTTTCGCGCCTACGGCGGGGGCCACGGCAACAAACGGCAATGATTGCATCCTCCGCTCCACAGGGGAAAGCCCTACAGAAGCAGATGGGAAGCCTTATTGCCCACCCACAGGGAGTATTCCGCAAAGGCAGGCGGAAAAGTATGCAAGATGGGGAATCCCTTCCCTGCGGCATGAGCAGACACCCCAGTTTCCTTTATATAAATAGAAACCTTCTTGCCAACGCAACATGCTTTTTCCTTTAAATATGAGCGCATCAAAATAGACGCAAAGCAACGAAGCCCTTCCTCCGATTGCAAATATCCTGATTAGAAACTTATATACATCTATATACATCAGAAAAAGCCCTTGGAACACGCAAAAAGCCTCCCAACGGGAAATTCCGTGGGAGGCTTCGAATGCTTTTGAAATGGGACTCCAGGCGCGCAATTATCTCTTGGAGAACTGCGGAGCACGACGTGCTGCCTTGAGGCCGTATTTCTTGCGTTCCTTCATTCTCGGGTCGCGCGTGAGGAAGCCGGCCTTCTTCAAAGAGGCGCGGAGGTTCTCGGAATCGTACTGCAACAGGGCGCGCGCAATGCCGTGGCGGATTGCACCGGCCTGTCCCGTTACGCCGCCGCCTGCCACACGGCAGACAACGTCGAACTTCTCGTTGGTCTCGGTGAGCACCAGCGGCTGACGCACGATCAGCTTGAGGGTCTCGAGACCGAAATAATCGTCGATGTCACGATCGTTGATCGTCACCTTGCCGGTGCCCTGGTACAGGCGCACACGGGCGACGGAGCTCTTTCTTCTGCCAGTTCCGTAAAAATAAGGCGCTTTCTCGTACATAGTTCAGTCCCTCCCTTATAACTCCCAGGCTGCGGGCTTCTGGGCGGCATGCTTGTGCTCCGCGCCGTCAAACAAACGCAGTCTGGTCAATGCAGCGCGGCCGATGGTGGTGCTCGGAATCATGCCCTTGACGGCCAATTCCATCGCCTTGGTCGGACGCTGTTCCATGAGGGTGTCATAGCGGACCGCCTTCAGGTGGCCGATATAACCGGTGTGGCGGTAATAGAACTTCTTCTCCAGCTTCTTGCCGGTGAGAACTGCCTTTGCGCAGTTGATGATGATGACATGATCCCCGCAATCGACATGGGGAGCATAGGTCGGCTTATGCTTGCCGCGCAGAAGAACCGCAGCCTGGGCAGCAACACGGCCCAGCGGCTTTCCTGCCGCGTCAATCACATACCACTTGCGGTCGACTTCGCCGGCCTTGGGCATATACGTGGACATAGCGTTTACCTCCAATATTCTTTCAAGATTCCCGAGCCTATCCCTGAATCGCCGCAGGGTTTCCGGCGGCTCAGGGATAGGCTCTTGGCGGGACGGCCATCCCTCAAAAAGGCATGGCACTTCCTACAGTGCGGTTCTTAATATACCATCTGCGGCGCACGGTGTCAAGACCAAAACGCGAAATTTTTAATTTACTTTGCGGATAGCTTCCGTTTTCTCGCATTTTTGGCCAATTATCTCCTGCAAACTCCCCCGTCATTTCAATTGTTAAAGAAATGTCAATTCGGGTAGCGCTTTTCTTTTTGCCGCGTTTCCGGTATAATAGCACGGAATCCATTGGAACGCTCTTATACATTATATAATATAGGTATATGGCCGGGAGCGGCTTGAGACGGAACGGGGGATCATTCATGCAAAAGATTATGGGGGAGATGCGCGCCGCCATGGAGCGCTACGAAATGGTATCATCCGGGGACCGCATCGCGGTCGGCGTCTCCGGCGGGAAGGACTCCCTGGCGCTGCTCTGCGGCATGGCCCGCCTGCGGGACTACTACCCGCAGCCTTTTGAGGTCGTCGCGCTGACGGCCGACCCCTGCTTTGGCGGCCAGGAGACGGATTACAGCCCTATTGCCTCCCTGTGCGCCTCCCTGGGTGTGGAATACCGTCTGCGCCGCACGCGCCTGGGGGAGATCATCTTTGAGGAGCGCAAGGAGAAGAACCCCTGTAGCCTCTGCGCGCGCATGCGGCGCGGCATCCTGCACAACATGGCCAAGGAAGCGGGCTGCAACAAGCTGGCGCTGGGGCATCACTTCGACGACGCCGTGCAGACTTTTTTTATGAACCTCTTCTACGGCGGCAAGCTCTCCTGCTTTTCCCCAAAGACGTATCTCTCCCGCAAGGACCTCTGGATGATCCGCCCCCTGATCTTTACCGAAGAGGCGTCCATCCGGGCCGCCGCGCGCCGGAACGCCTTCCCCGTGGTCAAAAGCGCCTGCCCTGCGGACGGCGCAACCAGCCGGCAGGACACGGCCACGCTTCTTGCCAACCTGGAGCAGCAGTTCCCCGACCTGCGCTCCAAGGTGATGGGCGCCATGCAGCGGACGCATCTATCGGGCTGGTGAGCGGGTTGCCCTGCCAGCAGCCATCCAAAGGGGCCCTGCCCCATGAAACAACCGGGCGCACCGCACAAAGGACGCTAAGAGGCAACGTTCACAAGGCGTCCCTTAAACGATCTCGCAGAAACGGCATCCAAGCGGGTATTTCCCGCTGGATGCCGTTTTTTTACAATATCGCCTGGCAGCTATTTTACAACGCCCCTTTTTGTAGGACCGTTTCCAGCGCCGCGTCCTGCTTCTCCTTTGCCCACTCCAAATCCTCAAAATCGCCAAGGGCGGCCAATGATACGGCAGAAGCGTCCACCCCGGCCTCCGGCTGTTCCTGCCGCCCGCGGATGGTCGCCGGGATTTTCCCTTCCAGCTGGCCCCGGGCACTCTGCGCCCGGAGCAGGCAGACCTGTTCCAGCGTATCCACGGCCAGCTGGTGATCTTCATAGGAGCAAAACGCCGTCGGGTCCCGTTCCACATAGGGGGCGATCCTTTTTTCCGTCTGCCGGAGGACGGCTTCAAACCGGCCATTCTCAAAATATCCCGAAAGGAATTCATCAAAGTACCTGTGATAGCGGGCAAAATATTCGTCATGCTTCATCAGGTTGTGATACAGGGGCCGGTTGCGCATAACCTCCCCTTCTGCGGGGGTGTTGATGGGATAATTGATCAGCACGTTGGGGTCCTTGATGGGATTGGTCATCCCCAGGGCATAGGTGCCAAAGGATAGGTTATAGTCCCAGGGAAGGATGCGGAGGATCCCGTCCTCCTCGTATAAAAAGTAATTGTGCCCGGTGCGTCCCAGATAGCTGTCCCAGTTCATCACAAAAACCTGTACGGTAAAATAGCGCAGCACCTCGTCCACATCGACCGCCGATTCCAAATTTTCGCCGGTCGATAAGACCCGCAGCGCCTCGACCAACCGTTCCCGGTCGGCCTCCGACGCTTTAAACTTCGCGTTCTCGAAGATGTTGGGGTAGCTGTCCGGGTCCCCGTCGATGTATTTGAGCGCTACATCGGCGTTCTCCTCCTTCAGAGAACGATAGTCCGGCTTGTATAATTGCCCAAAATCCTTGCCGAAATTCCGGCGCGCGAAAGCTTCCTCCGGTTCTTCCACCGCCAGAAACAGCCCCCAGTCTTCCCCATTCACCGTCACCCACGCATAGCTGCACAGCGGGGTGGGGACGCCCATAAACGCCATCATATCATAGGCCATATAGGTTTTCAGGTAGCTGTTGTCCTGAAAGGAGGCGTCCAGTGACAATTTGTCAAGGCCGTAGTAATTCCCGCCGTCAATGAATTGGTCGAATTCCAGCTTGAGGCTGTACCGCGACAGGCCGTACTCTTCCGTCAGGCGCAGGGAATTGTTCCCCTTGGCGCGCAGGCCCACCTGCCGGAACGCCTCCCCGTCGATCTCCACCGTACAGGGGACGTATTCTTCTTTTCCCGCGTTTTCGACAAATGCGCCCCAGTCATCGATCTGAAGATCGATGGTATGTACCCTGCTGCTGTCAAACAGGCGGGACGCATACCCCGGTGAGGCGCTGGCCTTTGGGAGCCCCAACGGTTCGCCAAACATCAGCAGTATGGCAAGCAGGGCCGCCAACGCTGCCGCGCCGATGCAGATCCGGTCGATCCATGCACTTTTTATCATCGCTTTATCCCATATAATCGCCGTTGTAGGAGACAAGCACCACCCGGGAAACGCCGGGCATGGCCTCCAGCTGATTGACAAAGGCGCTGTTGTCATCCTTGAGGCGGACTTCATAGTTCAGCTCCACGCAGCCGCCGCACACGCTTTTGCTTTTCAGGTTCAGCCGTTTGACCTGCGACTTTACAAAAATGCGCACCTGTTCCTCGATCCCGCTGTTTTCGCAATGCGCCACCAGGATATACGGCGAATCCACCGTCTTCCTTTTGGAGAATGCGACCAGCACCGCCCCAATAAAGATGCTGCCGAACACCGCCAGAGGGATGAGGCCGGCCGCCAGCACAATGCCCACCGCAATCGACCAGAACAAAAAGGCGATGTCCATGGGCTCCTTGATCGCCGTGCGGAAGCGCACAATGGACAGGGCGCCCACCATGCCGAGGGACAGCACAATGTTGCTCACGACCGTCATAATCAGCAGCGTGGTGATGAGCGAAAGGGCGACCAGTGTCACGCCGAAGCTGGCGGAATACATCACCCCGCTGTAGCTCTTTTTATAGACAAAAAAGATAAACAGCCCCAACAGAAAGGCCAAGACAAGGGCGATCGCCATGTCCAGCATGGAGATGCTGGCGATGTTCTCCAGAAAGCTGGATTTGAAAATATCCTGAAAAGTCATTTCAGCCGTTCCTCCCGATTTTCCTTTAATCAAACCTGCGGCATACAGCATATTTGGAGCAAGCCGCCGCCTGCCTTCCGGGAACCTGCACCGCCATGCGGACAAGCTCCGGTAAAAACGCATCGTATTTGACCTCCAGCACCGTGCTCTGTTCCAGCGCCCGCAGGTAAAACGTGTCTGGGTTTTGGAAATCCACGTTCCCCAGCCCGGTACAGATGTCCCGGTCCAGGGTAATGCGCACATTGCCTGGCGCATAAAGGAACGCTTCGCGGTCGTAGCGGACGATGGTTTTCGGCCGCAGGCCCTTCCCTTGCAGTTTGCTGTAAAGCTCTATGAAGAGCGGTTCCCCGGAGTCCAACAGGAACCCGTATTCGCCGGCCAGAAGGCTTTGCACCTGCTCCGCCGTCATGCGGGCGCTGCGCTTTCCGCACAGGCCGTTCTGCTTAAACTTTTTTTCCAAGCGGATAAAGGAGGGATCCGCCCCATAATAGCGCAGGCGGAATTTTTCCCTCCGGTTCACCCCGTCGAGCTTCTCCCGCAGGGCGCTGTCATAGGGGGTATCAAAGTAGAGGCTCGTCACCCGGTAGCATCCGTCCGCCCCTGCATGCGGGTCATGGGGAAACAATTTGCGCAGCCTTTGGGAAAGCACCAGGTCTTCCCGCAGGTTGATCTGGTGCTTGTATTCGTGCCGCAGAGGGATGGCCTCCGGCGGGTTAGCCGTCATAGTCGGAATTCCCATCGTCGTTGTCGCTGTAGTCGCTGCCGCCGTCGTCATAGTTGGTGTCGCCGTAATGGGTTGCGCCGCTGTAGTCCGTGACCCCGTCGTTGTTCGGGCCATAGTCCGTGTCGTTGTAATCCGTCACGCCGTCGTTGTTCGGGCCGTAGTCCGTGTCGTTGTAATCCGTCACGCCGTCGTTGTTCGGGCCGTAGTCCGTGTCGTTGTAATCCGTCACACCGTCGTTGTTCGGGCCATAGTCCGTGTCGTTATAGTCCGTCACACCGTCATTGTTCGGGCCATAGTCCGTGTCGTTGTAGTCCGTCACACCGTCATTGTTCGGGCCATAGTCCGTGTCGTTGTAGTCCGTCACACCGTCGTTGTTCGGGCCGTAGTCCGTATCGTTGTAATCCGTCACACCGTCGTTGTTCGGGCCGTAGTCCGTGTCGTTGTAATCCCCGGAGGAACCCGTCTGCTGCTGCCCGGCCTGCGCATTGACTGCCTTGTGCCCGGCTTTGACCACTTTCCCTGTGGCCGCGTGTACATCGTATTCGTATTCATTGCCATTGGCGGTGAACTCCAGTTCAAAAACCGGGGTCCCGTCGTCGTGGTCGAACTCCTTGTCGTCAAACACGGCGTCTTCTGCCGGAACGTTGGCCTGGGTCAGGGCAATCTCCTGCGCTTTTTCCAGGGTGATGTAGGGGGAGGGCTCCCCGCCCTTCGCATATGCGGGGTCATAATCGTCGCCGTCAATGGTCACAATCCCGGAAGAAAGGCTGATCTCTTTGACCACCGCCTGGGTGCTGGCGCTCATATCCGCCAGGAAATGGTCGCTTGGGAGTACCGATCCGGGTTCCAACTGCAACACAATATTCTTTTCGTTCCCGTCGATGTCCTCTACAAAGTATCCGGCCTCGTTGATTTTCTCAACTAGATCTCTCAAGACAACGTCGCAGTTCTTGCCGATGTAATCCGGGTAGGCTTCTACAATCCCCTTCCCCTCTTCATTCTGGCCGGCGAGGGCGATCACTTTTCCCTCTTTGTTGTAATCGATTTGAATCTCAGGGTTCACGCTCAGCATGAGGGTTCCCGTTTCTTTCAGCGCAGCGCCTTCGGCTGCCGGTGTTTCCGGAGAGCCGCAGCCGGTCAGAAGGGCTGCTGTGAAAATCGCCAGGGAAGAGACCGCTGCAAAGATTTTTCTTCTCAATTTCATTTTGATAACTCCTCTCAATCTTATTTCAGGTGGCTTTTGTTTTGCCTTACACCCATAGATTACGGAGGGGCGTTTCAGGAACCGGGGTCTCTTGGAAAAATTTTTTAAATTTAATCATCGCTGTCTTCGCCGTCATCGTCGTCGTCATCATCGTCATCGCCGTCATCATCCCCGCGGTCGTTGCCGCCGTCGTAGTCCGTACCGCCATCGTTTGTACCGCCTTCCTCGTCCGGACCGTCATCGGTATCCCCATCGCTGTAGTCCGTGGCGCCGTCGTTTCCGGGCCCATAGTCCGTATCCGCTGGGACGGGCTGGCTGCTAGCGGGCGGCGGATTGCCGGAAACCCCGCCGCTGTTCTGGCCATTGCCGGTGTTCCCATCGCTGTAATCCGTCACGCCGTCGCTGCCGGGTCCGTAGTCCGTATCCGCTGGGGCGGGCGTGCTGCCGGTGGGCGGCGGGTCATTGGCCGCACCGCCGTTGCCCGGGCCATCGTTGGTATCGCTGTAGCTGGACGTCCCTGCCGGATTGGTGCTGTCCTGGCCGCCAGTGTTTTGGGGCTCGGAAGATGCCGGTGGCGCAACGGCTGGCTCCGCCGGTTCGGACGCCGGCTCCGGCTGCGTTTGTGCGGGCCGGGAAGGCGCCGCGGACAAAGCGCTCTCCGGCGGCTCCTGCCGCCCCTTCTTATGGTCCACAATTTCGACGGTAACCGTCATCCGCCCGGCCAGATGTTCCTCCACTTCCGTGCGCAGCTCCGTCCCGTATTCCTGGAACAGGATGTCGTCCGGGGAGTCGATGGAAATGGAAACCTGGCCCCCTTCGGAAAGGAAGCCCATCGCAATCGCCCGGTCGACCAGTTCATCGGCAACGATCACTTTGTCCTTCCCCTTGCCGTCGTAGCCCTCCAGGAGCTTCTCCCCGTCTTCGTTTGTTCCAACCAGCCCCACAACGTCCCCATGCCGGTTCAGGTCCATCTGGACCTCCGGATTGATGGTCAGGTAGATGGATGAATAGGGCTGTATATAGTCCTGGTAATAGCCGAACCCAAAGAGGAAGAGGAAGCAGGCCGCGATTGCCGCAACCCCGCTGCAGACCCATCGGGCCGTGCGGCGTTGTTTGACCGGTCCCTCTTTCATCAGCACCGGATCGTATACCGTCTGCCCCACCTCATAGCGGAGATTTGCCGCTTTTAAAAACCGGCCCTCTTCATCCAGTAAAACCACGTAACCGGGGTGGCATTCCATAACGACATAACTCATTTTGCCGCCACTCCTTTCATCACCTGTTTTAAATGGCCTCGAATGATTTCATATCCATTGGTATAAATCAACAGGAGCGCGACCATGTATTTGCGATGCCGCTCCAGCGTTTTGCGTTCCACGCCGCTGCCGGCCGCGAGCTGTCCAACCGGCAGTTTTTTGGTATGTAAGAGCACATCGAAGAGCTCCGGGTTTTCCCTTGCATATTGCAGCGCTTGCCGGCACGCGGCCAACGTGCGCTGCTGCTTGGGGCAGTTGTCCGCCACGTCGCTGATGCTGACGCCAAATTCCTGCATTTGCCGGGTCAACTCCTCGATTTCCGCACGGGTAGCGTCCCGGGAAAGCATTTCCTCCTGGTGATCCCTTTCTTCCGGCAGCGTATCCAAAAGCGCCGCATCCTCTTCCCCCGCCGGCGTGTCCAGCGAAAGGGTACGGCTGTGCCGCCGTTCCCTGCGGCTGTAATCGATCAGACGGCTCCGGATCAGCATCGCCGCATATTTCAGGAAAGCCCCCCGGGCGCGGGAATATCCGCCGATCGCCTCATGAAATGCGATCATCGCGATGCTCAACTCGTCATCGTGCCCTTCCACCGGCGGTCGTTTTAAATATTTTGCCGTTTCCGCCTTGATAAAGGGCATGTATATGCCGATCAGACGGTCCGCCGCCTCCACATCTTCCTTTGCCGCATAGACCTGTTGAATGATTTTGTGTTCGTCACGCATGCAGCAGATTCCCCCCCATTTATAGAAATACGGCCCCTGTTTTTTAAAACCGGGGTCGATAACAAAGGAACTGAAAAAATTATTTAGAATGTTCCATTATAATATCATACAAAGCACAAGGGGAAAGCAAAACGGATGCGGGTTAAATCTATGTAAAATCCATGTTAAATTTCTATTTTGATTTCGATCCCTATCGTTCCCTGAGTATGCGGTGGGACGTAAAGGCTTTCTTTATAAAATCATCTTCGGGCCCTATAACCGGTTGGAGGTCCTGTTTCCCTGGCGGCTTTTTCCGCGTTTTTCCGTATAGAGGTTTCCCTCCAGATACAAAAACCGGGCGCTTCGGTGTGAAGCGCCCGGTTTTCGGAGCCTGCTGCGGCCCGTCAAACAAAGAGCCTTGCAATTGCGGGTACAATCTCCTTGATGACGGTCTGTGTGGTGTTGATGCAAAGGTCAAAATTCAATTTATCTCCCCAGGCGTGCCCGGTATAGACCTCACAATACTTGGCACGCTTCTTATCGATTCCGGTAATCTTCTGTTTCAATTCCTTATCGGTCAGCTTTTCGTCCTCCGGACCCTTTTCCCGGCAGCGCTTGATTTTGCTTTCCATGTCCGCATAGATAAAGATCCGGAACGGCCGGTATTCCTTCAAAATATAATCCGCACACCGCCCCACGATCACGCAATTGGATTTCGCCGCCATTTGTGTGATGATGCGCGCCTGCTCCTGATAGACCGCCATCGTCTGCTCAAAAGCAGGGTTTACCGCAGGGTAAAAACTCCTTCCAATATGGATGGGGAACGAAAACGAGGGCTGATGTTCTACAATCGCCTCCACATACTGTTCGGACAGTGAGGTCCGTTTTGCAATTTCGCTGATGATTTCCTGATCGTAATAGGCAAATCCCAGCTCTTCCGCCAACCGGCGGCCAAACTCGCGGCCGCCGCTTCCGAATTCGCGGCCAATGGTAATGATTCGGTTCATCCTACACAACTCCTTTCGTTTTCAGAGGTTTTGTACATTTTACCATCTCATAAACGACATAGATGGCAACGAGCAGCTCCGTAATGGGCATCGCGAACCAAATGGAGTCCGCCCCCGTGACCAATGGAAGCAAGTAGATCAGGACCCCGCTGACCACCAACCCACGCGCCACGGACACAACAAACGCCACCTTGGGCTTCATAAGGGCCTGGAAGTAATAGGTAGAAAAGATGTTCAATGGCAGCAAAAGGAACGAGATGCCATAGCAGCGGAAAATCGTTGGAGCAATTTCCAGGACCTCGGGCGTTGGCGTCATAAAGACGCGGATAAACAGGTTGGGAACCGCCAAACTCAATGCTGTCCAAAAGATGCCGAAAAAGGCCGTCGTGCCCAAAGCGTATTTTAAGGCCTGACGGATCCGGTCCCCCTTGTTTGCACCGAAATTTGTAGAAATAATGGGCTGGGAGGCCTGCCCAACACTGTAGGCGCAGCACTGCGCAAACGTACTGATGTTGACAATTACGCCGTACACCGCCAGCGCATTTGTCCCCAAATAGTGCATAATCTGCCGGTTAAACAGGATGGTGAGGATGCCCATCGCAACGTCAATGAAAAAGGTGGAAAATCCGGTTACAGAGATCTCCTTCAGCATTTTGAACAGGCCGGTGGGTTTCACGAAGTGCAGTGTATTCCGCTTCGTGAAGAAATGCGACAGCATCACGATAAACGTGATGGCCGAACCGATGGCCGTGGCAAGCCCCGCGCCATACGCGCCCATATCGCATGTAAAGACAAAGAAATAATCCCCAAACACATTGAAAATGCCGCCCGCCAACACAGCCCCTGTGGCCAGCGCGGGGTTTTTATCGTTCCGCAGGTAGGCCGCAAGCATCTGGTTGAACAGGAACAGCGGGATTGCAAATTTGATAGGGCTCACGTATTCCCGCGCCAGAGAAAGCGTGTTGTCCTGCGCGCCAAACAGCAGCAGGAGTTCGCGGTCGAAAAAGATCACCACCAGCCAAATGACCGCCGCAAGAAAGATCGAGCCGATCACGGAAGCGGTAAAATACGCATTTGACCGCTTCTCCTGGCCTTCCGCCTTTCCCCGGATGGTGCTGAAAAGGACCGAGCCGCCGATCCCCATCAGGAGCCCAAAGCTATAGATGATGTTCCAGACGGGCGCGACCACCGCCAGGGCCGCCGACCCCTCCGGGCCGTGGTACTGGCCGACCATGGCCATGTCTACAATCGAATAGATCGACGTGATCAGGGCGCTGCCAAACGCCGCCGCCAAGTACTTAAAATAGATGGTTTTGATGTTGCCGTTCAGAAAGTCCATTCGTATTCTCCTCCTTCCAAATAAAAAAGGCTGGATAAGGTCAGACATTTCAGTCTGTGCCTTATCCAGCCCATCATTTCTACCGAATGATTTGCCCTCCGAGCAAGCCTGTCTATTGTAACAGATTTCTTTTTGCATGTCAAATGCGAGCGGAGGAATCCAGGGATGGGAAGCGCAAAATCCTGATCCCGGCCTTCCGCGCCAAACAAAGAGGGGCAGGGTGGCGCCCCAGCGATCGTATCCTCTTCGGGCGCTGAATCGCTCCGCCGGTATAAAGGCGCTAAAGGTGATATCCTATTCGTATAAATCATTATGATTATACGAAACGTATCGTTTAATATGATACACTTTGTATAATTTGCTTTAATTATTACAGGTTCTACTTTGTCCCCGGCAGAGGTCCAGCCACTGGCACCCCCGGCAAACCTGCTCCAAACAGCCGGGCCGTAGGATCTGTTGCTCCACACGGCGCTCAAATTCGCCCCAGGGAATCCGCTGCCCAAACCGCAGGCCGCAGTATTGCAACACGGCACGGTCATACCTATCGGGCTTCGGCGCGGACGCGCACCAGCCGCTTTGATTGTGTGGGCAGCTCGCGCAGAGGACGTCCGCACCTGCGGTCAGTTCGATGTCCGTCTCCGGTGCGGCTCGCAGGCCAGCGATGACGCGCGCCATATTCTCGACAAACGCAGGGCTATAGCCCTTTCCCGTAAAGTGCCGGATGCAGAGCCCGTGGTGGGGCCGCAGCCGTATGGCCTTCCCGTTCATACCGAAACCGCCATCCCTGCTTTGGACAGCGTCTTGCGCAGCACGGGTACCAACAGGGCGGCCACGGCAATCTTGGCCGCATCTCCCGGAAGGAAAGGAACGACACACAGCAACAGGGATTCCACCAGGCCGGTATGCGCGACCACCATATACCAGGCGGTGCCCAATAGATAGCAGAGCGCCAACCCGCCAGCCATGGACAGGGCAAACCAATATGCCTTCCCATGGCACCGTGCGGACAAGAGCCCCACCAGCCATGCCGCCGCAACGTACCCAACGATATAGCCGCCCGTCGGCCCAAACAAGATCCCCATCCCTCCGCTAAAGGAGGAAAACACCGGCAGGCCAACCGCCCCCAGCAGGACATAGACCGCCTGGCTGATTGCACCGCGCTTCGCCCCCAGCACGCCGCCCGCCACAAAGACCGAGAAGGTCGCCAGGTTGACCGGCACGGGCTGAATCGGGATTGCAATCTGGGAAAGTACCGCGGTCAGTGCTGCAAACAGCGCGCAAAGGATCAGGTTTCGCGTTTTTTCCAACCGGGTCATACCGCCCCTCCTCTATTGTTAACTAAATAATTTATTTAGGTTTACAATTTGCATTATACGGGTTCCGCTGGAAAATGTCAAGGATTGGAAAGATGAACGGGGCTGAATTTTCCAGAACCGTATGAGGGGAAGGCTTTTAATACAAGCCTTCCCCTCGTCTCCCTGTTTTCGCAGCAAAGTCCAACCGGCCTTTGCAGGCGGCAAATGCAGGGTATATGAAATACATTTTGGATAATTTTCTTTATTTACAACCAAACGTAAATGACGTGTCGTGTGCATAGAGCGCTCCCTTATGCAGCACGGGCGACGGAAAATGCGGGCACGACATCGCATTGGGGAAATACTGCGTCTCCAAGCACAAGCCCATGTTCGTCTCATAGGGCACCCCGGATTTCCCGACCGGGCCATCCAACACATTCCCGCTGTAGAACTGCACGCCGGGCATGGTGGTGCGGACGGTCATCGCAATCCCCGTATCGGGCGAATAGAGCTCTGCGGCGACCTTCTCCCCATCCCCGCCGTCCAGGATAAAGTTGTGGTCGTATCCCTTCCCATTGCGGAGCTGCGGGCAGTCCACGTCCATATCCCGCCCGATTTCCTTGCTCTCCCGGAAGTCAAACGGCGTCCCCTCGACGGAGAGGACGGTGCCGGTCGGCAGGCAGTCCGCATCGTTTTCCGTGAACGATCCCGCCGGAATGCGCAGGATGTGGTTGCGGATCGTCCCCTTCCCCTCGCCGGACAGGTTGAAATAGCAGTGGTTCGTGAGGTTGACCACGGTGTCCGCGTCGGTCTCCGCACGGTATTGCAGGAGCAGCCGGTTGTCATCGGTAAAGGTGTACGTCACGCGCACATCGAGGTTGCCGGGATACCCCTCTTCCCCGTCCGGGGAAAGCCGGTGGAACATCACCGACTGCCCCTCAATGCTGGCGTCCCAAACGCGCTTGTCAAATCCGCAAATCCCGCCGTGCAGATGGTTCGGCCCATCGTTGACCGCCAGATGGTATTCCGTCCCATTGAGCTGGAAAATCCCCTTTTCAATGCGGTTGCCATGGCGCCCGACCACAGCCCCCAGATACCCATTGTTCTGCTCGTATTCCGCAAGGGTGCGGTACCCCAGGCAGACGTCCGTCAACGTCCCGTTGCGGTCGGGCACCCGGATTGCCTGGATGGTGCATCCGTAGTTCATCACGCTCACGGACGCCCCGCTCGCATTTTCGATGCAAAACCGGTATACGGGGACCCCGCCCCGTGTCGTGCCAAACAATTCTTGTGTGACCATGCTTTTTATCCTCCTTATCAAACTCAGTTGGTTGCTGCTGCGCGCCCCGGCATAAGGAAGCTTGCGCGGCTTTCCCTCCGGCACGCGCGCCGGGAAGTCTGGAAGCGATCCCGCTTCCCTTTTCCCCGGAAATCAATATTTCCTGCTCCGGATGTACTGCTGCGCATTCTCCTGTGTATAGACCTTTTCGTCGGTGATAATGCGCAGGGGCAGCTCTTTTCCCGCCATCAAGTCCTTGACCGCCTTCATCAGCTGGGGTCCCAGCAGCGGGCTGCATTCCACCACACAGTTCAGCCGTTTATCGATCAGCGCTTGGAAGGCCGAGCGCGCGCCGTCCACAGAGATCAGCTTGACGTCCACGCCGGGCTTCAGGCCATGGGCCTCCAACGCCTCCGCCGCGCCGAGCGCCATATCGTCATTTTGGGAGAAGATCACGTCGATGTCCCACTTATGGGAGGCCATGTAATCCTCTACCACCTGTTTCCCGCCCTCATAGGTGAAATCCCCGCAGGCTGAATAGACAATTTGGCAATTGGGGTATTCCTGCATAACCTCCTGGAACCCCTGGCTGCGCTCCTCTGAAGGGGACGCCCCCACGGTGCCCTCAATTTCCATAATGCGCACATGCTCCAACGGGTCTTCCATGGTCCCGGCCAACCACCGCATGGCACGCCGCCCTTCCTCCAGGAAGTCCGCGCCGATAAACGTCATATACATATCGTCCTTTTGTGTGCTGACCTTCCGGTCGGAAAGGAGGACCGGAATCCCCGCGTCCTGCGCTTCCTCCAGCACCTCGTCCCAGCCGCTGTCTACAACCGGGCTTAGCACAATGACGTCCACTTCCATCTCAATGAACCGGCGCAGCGCCTCGATCTGCCGCTCCTGGCTCTGGTTGCCGTCCTCGTAGATCAGGTTGATGCCAAAATCCTTGGCCGCGGTCTTGATCGACTGGGTGTTTGCCAAGCGCCAGGCGCTCTCCGTGCCAACCTGTGCATATCCCACGTCGATGATCCGGTCGGGCTCTTCATACACCCGGTTGAGGCTCTCGACGTATTCGTCCGCATTCTCCTTTGTGATGCTGTGGCTCCGCAGGATCACCTGCTTGGGGACGCCGCTGACATTCTGCAAAATCTCCAGCGCATATTGGACAGCCTCCCTGCCGCCGGTTGGGCAGGTGATCGTCTCGTCGATCAGCCCGCGGCGCACCAGGTCGATCCCCCGGTTCTCCCCGGTGAACCCATCGACCCCCACAATGCGGATATCGTCGTAGCCCAACTGTTCCAGCGCGCGGGCAGCGCCGAGGGCCATATAATCGTTGTGTGCGAAAATCGCGTCGATGTCGCGCAGATGCGTGCCGAACGCCCGGACAATATCCTCCGCGGAGTCGCGGGATTCGCTCACAACATGCACCTGCTCCACCCTGACGTTGCCCGCTTCTTCGATGACGCTTCGGAAGCCCTCGCTCCGGTCGATGCTCGCCTGCGAGACGGAACTCCCGCAGAGCTCCAGGACGGTCCCTTTGCCGCCCAGCATGGCAGACACGGATTTCCCCGCCCGCTTCCCAATCAGTTCGTTATCCGGGCCGATAAAGAGGGAATAATCGTACCCCTCCACCACGCGGTCAAGGACCACCACAGGGATCGACTGGTACACTTCGCTCACCAGCGGCGTGACCTTTTTGACGTCACAAGGGGAGACGATCATCAAATCGACCCCGAAATCCAGCAACCGTTGGATGTCCGCGATCTGTTTATCGCTGTTGTCCGTCGCGTCCGTAATGACCAGGCGCACGTCCGGATGTTTGGCAGCTTCCTCCTGGATCTCCTGCGTGAGCACCAACCGCCAGGGCTCCCGCATATTGGCCTGCGATACGCCGATCACATAGGAGATCTGGTCTGGCTGCTGCTTTACCACACACGCGGAGAAGATCGTAAAGAGCAACACAAAAATCAGGATACATGCGCAGGCAGCTTTCCCGATCAACCGGTAGCCTGCCTTTTTGATCCGTTCCCGCATGCGGATTCCCTCCTTTCTACATTCCTGCCGTTGGGCCGGTCATGGATTGGGTTCGCCCCTTTTCTGCAAGCTCTTCTTGTACTCCATAGGCGAAACCCCCAGCACCTTTTTAAACGCGCTGCTGAAATAATGCTGGCTGGAGTACCCGACCGCCTCCGCAATCTCATACATCTTGTGGTCGTCATCGCGCAAAAGCTCAATCGCCCGGCGGATGCGTACCCGCGTGATATAGTCCATAAAAGTGATGCCCGTGCTCTGGCGGAACACCCGGCTCAGGTGCTGCGGGGAGACATGCGTATAGTCCGCCGCCTCTGTGAGGGAGAATTCCTCCCGGGCAAAGTTTTCTTCGATGTATTTTTTTGCATCCCGGACAAGCTGCGGCGTCTCCAACAGGGTACGCAGGTCCTCGGACGCCCCTTCGTATGCGGCAGGCAGGCCTTGCAGCGTATCCCCCAGGCGCCGGGTGAGGAAGACATCCACCGGCAGGTGGGTTTGCAGCAAGTGTTTGAGCTGTTCCCCCGCGGCCTCCCACACAGCGCGCGGTTCCCCCGCGGTGAGCAGCACCAATTCGCCGGCGGAATTCCGGCAGGTGGATACAGGGCGCAGCGTCTGGAAGACCTCATTCGCCATATTTTCCGCCGCATAGAACAGCAAGTCCTCGTCCCACTCGCCGCCGATTTCCGCATTGTCCTTGTTCTCAAGATGCACCAGCGTCACGCCGACTGGCTCCGGGAGTTCCAGCCCAAGGGCAGAAATGCGCTCCTGGATCTCCGCTTCCGTAAAGCGGCCGTCCAGCCAGCCCTCCAGGAATTCGGCGATCAACGCCGGCCGGTTTTTCTCCACCAGCGCCCGGGCCCATTCCAGATACTGGGCCTGTTTTTGCCGGTGCCCAAGCTGGTCTTTTGCCTTGCCCAACGCCTCATAAAAGGTATCCTCCATAATGGGCTTGAGCAGATAGTCAAAGACCCCTAGGCGCAGGGCCTTCTGGGCATATTTAAAATCGTCGTAGCCGGTAATCACAAGGATCAAGGCGTCCGGCTGGACGGTTTTCAGCTTCTCAATAAAATCCAGGCCGTTTAAAAACGGCATGTTGATGTCTACAAAGAGCAGATCCGGGTGATATTCCATCGCCTGTTCCAAGGCCATTTCCCCGTCTTCCGCTTGGGCGACCACCTGTATATCGGGGTCCTTTTTCAGGAAATGGGCAATCCCCCTGCGGATAATCTCCTCGTCATCCGCAATCAGCACCTTGTACATTCCCATCACTCCTCATCAAATTTTTTCGGCTTTTGATACAGGGGCAGCGTAATGGTCACGCGGGTCCCCTCGCCCAGGGCACTTTCCACATGTACGCCATACCCCGTTCCATAGCAAAGCTGGATCCGTTCCCGGATATAGAACAGGCCGAAGCTCTTTTTTTCGTCCAGCACACTGCGCTCGCTCATCCGCCGGTTGAGTTCCTCCACCTTTTCCTGGGGCATCCCGGCACCGTTGTCCTGGACCGTGAACACCAGGTTTTCCCCCTCGGGCACACCGGTGATGGTAATGGTGCCGCCGCGCTTTGCCTTTACGCCGTGGTAAATGGCGTTTTCCACCAGGGGCTGCAAAATCAACTTGGGCACCTCGATGGCATAGAGTGATTCGTCCACATGGATCACATAGTTGAGCTTATCCTTATAGCGGATCTTTTGGATATAGAGGTAGTTGGAAACGTGTGTGATCTCTTCTTTGACCGTGATGATGTCCTTCCCGTGGCTCAGGCCAATGCGGAACATATTTGTCAAGGCGTCCACCAGACGCACGATATCCTCCGCATCGTAGTCGCGGGCCATCCAGCTGATGGTATCCAGCGTATTGTAGAGGAAATGCGGCTTGATCTGCTCCTGGAGGGACTTCATCTCTGCGGTCCGCTTGTTCTCCTGCTCCACATAGACCATTTGGATCAGCTGGTCGATGCGCGCAATCATGTGGTTAAAGCTCTGCCCAAGCTCCCCGATTTCATCGTTGTGTTGGAAATTGAAACGGACCGTAAGGTCGCCGGATTCCGCCTGTTTCATCAGGCGTTTGAGCTTAAAGATCGGGTTTGTGAGCGTCCGGCTGAATTTAAAGGAAACGATGACCACCAATACCAGGGAGATGATGACGCAGGTAAACAGGATGTACACAATGGTATTGACGCTGGACATCACTTCGTCCATGGAAAATACGCCCACGGTCCGCCAGCCGGTATAGGGGGACAGCTCGCTGCGGATCTGGTAGCTTCCGCCCTGGATCTGCACCGACATGGGCTCCATCGCCTTGACCCACTTGGGGTTGACGCGGTATACAATGCCGTTGACGGGCGTATAAACAATATTGTCCTCCTGGTCCATCACAAAGACAAACCCTTTTTCCCCGATGGTGACGCCGTTGATGGAACTCTGGATAATGTCGTGGCGGATATCCAGCAGGATCACCCCCAGCACTTCCCCGGTTTCCGGGTCTTGCACAGCTTTTGCCAGCGAGAACACATCGTCGATGCTGTAGCTGCGGTTGGTCACAATATTCCGGCCCGTCACTACGCTAATAAGCTGGATTTCCTCGGGGTTTTCCGAAGCTTCCCGGTACCACCGTTCGTTTTGAAAGGGGTCGCGCGAAATGCGCGACATCCCCGTGCTGACATAAAGATCCTCTTTTGTCGCGATAAAGATCCCGGCCACCTCCCGGTGGGAATTCGCGACGTTTTCCAAAACGGAACGGATATAATCCGTTTCGCTCTCCCAGCCAGAGGCGCCTTCGGTTTCCATAGTAAAAAAAGGCGTGTCTTGCAATTCCAATTGGATGTAATTGACCATCTTCTCAATGGTTTCCACATAAACATCCATGGAGTTGCTCACCTGGTGGATCAGCTGCACAGAATGCTCCTCTGCGGTCTTCTGGGCATGGTCCAAAAAGATGGAGCCGCTCACAATGGAGAACATCAGGAAAGGGATGAGCGCTACAACAATATTGGACAGGAGCATCCTGGTCCGCAAGCTTACATTCAACAGTAGGTCCTTCATTTTCCTCAAAGCCTACATCCCCTCTTTCCCGTCCTGCCGTCTTGCAGGGCCATGTATTTGGAGGCAGAAAAATCTTTCTGCCGGATTGTCTAATGAATGGTTTGATCGCAAGTTTTCTGTGTGTAATATCCATAAAATTCCATAAAAATCGCGTATAAATTATGCAGGTTGTTTTCATAAAGGAAGAAAACAGGCATTGACAGGCAAAAGGGTCCAAACGCCTGTCAATGCCTTTCCCTAATCCGCTACGCCGGGCGGGCTATCCGCCTGGGCATAGAGGTCTGCTGTTTATTCCTGAGTCAACAGGACTTTCTTCCACTGGATCATATCACGGATATCAACCGTACCGTTGCCGTCATAGTCCATCAGAGCCATCTGGTCTTCCGTCAGTTCCAGGTCGCCCAAGATGTACTGCTGGAGCATCTCGATATCCGCATCCGTCAGTTCGCCATCGCCGTCGAGGTCGCCGGCGACCACGTCCAGGGACTTCAATGCATCGCGCAGTGCCTGCTCCGCTGCATTGACGTCTTCCTGCGTTGCCTCTTCATCCAAGTACACTTCATATGCTGCGTCATAGACTTCCTCAAAGGCCGCCCACTTATCCGCATCATAGTCTTCTTCGTTCAGGGATTTCGCCATGATAATCGCGCCATAGAGGCCCGCCTTATCGACAACCCACTTGGAATCGGTGAATTCCTGCATCGCAACGCGCAGCTGCTTCGCGGCAAGCGCCATGTCGTCCTTGTTGGCTTCGCTGCCCAGGTCGACGAGCGCCTGTGCTTCGTCAATCGCGTTCTGGAGCAATTCGATTGCTTCGTCCGTGACGTTGTCCGTTGTGTTGAACAGCTCTTCCGCCTCTGCGATCAAAGCCGCCAGCGGCTCCGTAGAGGTGGTGAAGCGCGGCTCAACCCAGCAAGCGTGGTCGTATTCGGTGCTGTCTACTTCTTCCACAACCAGTTTCAGGAAATCATAGCCTGCCATCGGCAGTTCAACGTCAACGGATTCCGAAGTGGCATCCATATACTGTTCAAAGAGGAGTTCATCGTCTCCGTAAATCTTATAATTTACGGTAGCGCCGTTGGCGTCGTCCTCCACCTCATCGCCGATGCCGATCTTCGTGGTAAAGACGCCGGACGCGCCGTTCAGGTAATACACAACCTCGCTGGGCGGGTTCACCTGGAAGCCGCCGTCCGGGCGGTCATAGTTCACGCCGTCCAGGATCATGGAGCCGCCGTCCATGTTCTTGCCGTCCGCCGGGTCTCTCCAGTAGCTGTTCGCAGACCAAGCGTTCGCAATGGTCAATACATCGTCTGCCAGCACTTCCGGATCATAGGAATCGATTCGCGGATTGATCCAGTCCGCGTGGTCAAAGTCCATATTGCCGCCCGAGTCGACGACCAGGCGCAGGTAATCGTAACCCATCAGCTTCACAGCGACGGACTTCGCATCGTCATGCCAATCCATCTCACCGCTGTCATACAGCAGGTCGTCGTCGCCATAGACCTGGAAGGTAATGTCGCCGCTGTTGCCGGAATCTGCATCGGAGCCGACCAGTGCGGTGAACTCTACGTTGCGTCCGCCGATGTAGTATACCAGCTCGGAAGGCGCATGCGTGCCGATACCGGTCTCATAGGTGGTGCCGTTGATGGTCAGCGGGTTGCCGTTGATGGAGCGGTCCTGCTGGATGTTGCCCCAGCCGGCAGTTCCGGATACCCAGTTTTCGGTGGTCAACGGGCCGTCCGGCAGCGGGTCGCCTGTTGCTGCCGCTTGCACAGTGATCATCGTATCGAACGTCACGGTGACCGGCTGGTTGGAGCCTTCATACGTCAAAAGTGCCTTGACCGTGATCGGTTCATTGGTCATGGGCACATCGCCTGCGGTGACGCGGAACTGGACAGTAAAGCTTTCTCCCGTGGTGAGGTCGCTGCTCACGGTGGAGGAGAGCGCCTTGGAGGTGAAGCCTTCCGGCAGGTCGAGGCTGATGCCGACGGTGTCAACCTTCGTTGCGCCGCCGTTGACAAAGCGCGCTGTCAGGATTGCACTCTCGCCGCTTCTCAGGTTGCTGTCGTCGAGTTCGCCAACAATGTAAGCGCCTTCCTGGACGTTCTCATTGGGTTCGATGATGTACATCTTGACGCCGTGCGCCGGGACGGATGCGGTGGCAACCGGGGAGTCAAACTCGATGTTGTTGCCGTCTTCGTCCTTCTCCCAGACGTCCTTCAGATGATATACATAGGTGTTGTCGAGCTTGTAGTAGTTGTCATAGTAGTACTCGTCTTTTTCTTTCAGCAGTTCGCCGATCTGGGAAATTTCCTGGGTCATGGTCGCCGCAGAATTGGAGCGGTTGAACATAAGCAGGGAAATGCGTCCGTCGGTCAGAGGCTTTACGAGGTACTCGAAATCGCCTTCATCGCGATAGCGGATGCCCTGGATCGCCGTCGGGTCCTGGTTGACCGCGATGGCGTCCTCGTTGGTGATGATGTCGAGGATTTCCGGATTCTCGTCAAGCGTCCGCAGGTCGTTGCCGAGGATCAGCGGGGATGCCATCTCGCACCAGAGGCTGAAGTGGGAAACGTTTTCATCATAGGTCAAAGAAGAGCCGACGCCCACTTCCAACATATCCGGATGGTTCCAGCCGTAGTTGTTGTCGCCCTCTTCTTTGCCGTACTTGCCAGCATACTTATACAGTTCTACGTTGGTATCGTAGATGCTGGAGATGGAGTTCCAGTTGGCCGCGATATCGCCGGTGGTTCTCCACATGTTGCCGGTTTCGCCGCCCCAGACCCAAGGCTGGCGGCCGCCCCATTCGCAGATTTCCAGCGTGATCGGGCGGTTTTCTTTGCCGTTCTCCTCTGCATACTTCTCCGTCGCCTGCATCAGGTTCGTGCTCATGAACTTGTAATTATAGCGGGCGGTGTCGTAGTCGCGGTTGGAGCTGCGGATCGGGTTGTAGAACCGCAGGGTGTTTTCGCCGGCTTTCAGCTCAAACAGAGCGGATGCACGGCTGCCCGGCGCGCCGCCGTTGTATCCGGTGGACGGGAGCATCATGCGGTAAGGATGGTCGCTGTCGCCGTTGATATCGACGAACATCGGCACATCTTCGTCGGACGGCTTCTTATAGAAGTCGAGGTTGATCGCATATGTACCATCTTCCGGCACAGTTACCGTGAAGGTCGCGGCGCCCGCGTTCTCGCCCAGGCCGTCGATGTGGTCGCCAGAGATATAGGCGGTGCCTTCCAGTTCTGCGTCGGTGTAGGAATATTCGTAAATTTCCCGATCTTCGCTTGTATCATACGGCTTGGCAACTTTCAGCCCATAGATGCCGTATGCGGTCGGGGAGAGCTGCACATTGTGGCAATAATCGTACTTGAAGAAGTCGATCTCCCAATTTGCAAAGCTCGTCGCGTCGCTCAGCTCCCGGAACTCGGAGGCCGGCAGGTCCTGGCAGGTGTACAGGCCGTTGGACGTATACAGGCCCATCTTCAGCCCTCTGTCGTGGATCTGCCCCGACAGCCAGTTGCCGTCGTGCGGGAAGCGGATCGGGTCAAACTGCAATCTCCCGTTGACATCGCGTTCGGACGACTGCCAGTTGTCGTCGAGGTTGACATACTCATACCCGGCGTCATCCAGATTGTACTCCACCATCGCGTCCGCAATATCGACGATCAGGTCCTCATCGATGTTGGCCGCGAAGAGGTTCCAGCTCGACCACCCCATGGGCGGTGTCTGGGCAGCCCCGTTGTCGTGCGCGCTGGCGCCCGTTGCCAAAACCGCTGCCATCAAAAAGGCAGTCGATAGGGCTGTGGCAAATTTTGTAAACCTTTTCACTTGAATCCTCCTTCTTTTTTCGAAATTCTCCTGACAATTCTCTTTTCTTTTCCCACCCCGTTTCTTTGAGCCTCTCTCACAAGGCCCTGACACAAGAATTTCTGTAGGCTTCCCGGCAATATAAACCTTTTCCCCGCCGGGGGCCGTACAGCAATGTCCTGAAAAAGAACTCCTCCTTCTGCGTGCAGCGATTCATCAGCTGCCCCACAGATGGTAGGCGCTCAACGCGGCAAAGCCCAGGAAAAGGACCGCCATCACAAGCTTGATGAGGTGCTCTTTTCCGGCAAATTTCGCCGCAATGTCTAAATATTGCTTCCCCTTATAGATCAAAAGCGTTACCACAACGGCGGGCAGGGAAAGCATCACGGTGTAAAGCAGGAATATGAGGGCTCCCACCACCATATTTCCTGCGCTGGCATCAAAATAATAGAGGACGGTCGCCGCAAACAGCTGGCCTGTGCACAGGAACTCCCCAATGGCAATCACCGCGCCCGCCAACATGGCGGCGATAAACACCGCTTTCCCGGTGGAAAGCCGCTCGACGATCCTGCGGTAAAACGCCTTCATGCGCGGGGTGAACTGCAAAATCGCCTTTCCCGCGCGCCCGTTCTTTGTGCGCAGGAAATCGATAAAGCTCAAAACGGCAAACAGGCACCCGATGACGACCACCAGTATGGCTACCACGGTATTGATCCCTGAAAAGAGCGACCGGTCGATTGCCTGCAATAGGCCGAAGAACACCGTCCCCAGCAGGAAATACAGGATGATCCTGCCCAGGATGAAACCAAACCCAGCCTTCAAGACCTTTTGCTTATCGGCAATCAACAGCGAAAACAGCAGAAGCACCAGCGACATGGAGCAGGGGGACAGCCCCCCGATCAGCCCGGACAGGGCCACCCAAAACAAATTGGCCGCCGAGAGGGATTCTTCCGCTTCCTCTGTTAAATCTTGGTCATTATAACTAAGATTACCATTTTTTAATGCATTTATCAAATTCTTTTGGATATTTTCACAGCCGACAAAATAACCCCCGTCATATAACACAATTGGGACACGCCGCTCCTCCGGCTTGACCTGGTGCTCGCTGTAAAGCGCATTGATCTCTTCGATGTCCGCAATATTGCCCGCGTCGATGCGCTCCACGCGCAGGGGCTTTTCTTCGACCGAACCATCCTCGTTCTGCACCTCGACGGTCGTGATCCCCTCCAAAAATTCCGTCACCTGTTCGCACTCGGAGCAGCCCTCCGCATACAGGTATTGGATCGTGACGGATTCCGCTTCTGCGGCGCGCTGCTCCTCCAAATACGCCGCTACCACCGGCTGAAATCTTTCCCCCAGCTCCTGCGAACCGATCAACACCTGGTCGCCGATAAACACAATCGGATGCTGCATCAGTTTTTCTTCCCCAACCCCACTGTCGATCAGGGCTTGGCGCAGGGCCTCCAGGTTTTCCTCTTCCGCCACATTTTTGATCGTGAGGTCCGCTGTGACGTTTGGGAAATCCTTCTTGAGCATCCCAAGGATATTTTCCTCAATGGTTGCTTCCTCGTCGCAGGAAAGGCACCGGTTGTAGAAATAGTATAGGATCTCCACATTGCCTTCCTCCAGGTCCGCATCCGGGCTGACGGACACGGTGTCCAGATAGGTGACCTCTTCCGAAGCGGAGGGGTCCTGCTGCGCGCTGGCCCACGCCGCCGTAGGGAATATGGCCGTTGCCAGCAGGAACAGGGCGAGCAGCACCGCCCACGGGCCCTTTGTTTTCCTTATTTGTCTTTGCATCTGCATGCACCTCAACATTCTCTCGCATTTGGATCATCATATGGTTCCGATGGCGGTTTTACAGCACATGGCAGAAAGCACAATGCCCCTGGCAGAGCGGCCCGGCCGCCCCGCCAGGGATGGCAATACGATGGGTTCCTTCGGGCCCCTGTTTCGTATCGGATATGGATTCTTTGAAAGGAAGCAACGGCTTTAGTTTGCGGTCCCCTTTGCTTTTTCCGCGCGGATGGCGATCACCCTCTGGATCACGATGAAGATGCACAGCAGCGCCGCGATGGTCACCTTGGTCCACCAGGTGTTCAAATTCTGGTAAGTCACGATGGTCTGGATCACGCCCTGGATCAGGACGCCGACCGTCGTGCCGATCACGTTGCCCACGCCGCCGGTCAGCAGCGTGCCGCCAATGACGGAGGAGGAAATCGCATCGAGCTCCAGGCCCATGTTCTGCAGGGAATAGCCCGCCAGCGTATAGAAGCTGAACACCACGCCGGCCAGCGCTGCGCAAAAACTGCTGATCGCATACACAGCAACCTTGGTGCGCGCCACGGGCAGGCCCATCAGGATGGCGGACTGCTCGTTGCCGCCCACCGCGTAGACCGTGCGGCCAAACCGCGTGAATTTCAACACGAACAGCGAAACCAGCAACACCACGATGGCGATAAACACGTAGAAATAGATCCTGCCGCCCAACAAAGTGACCTTCGTCAGGGCCATGGTCTTGTAGAATTCATCCGAAATCGGGATGGACTCCGTGCTGATGACCGCGCACATGCCGCGCATGAAGAACTGGCCCGCCAGCGTGACAATGAACGGCTGAAGCTTGAAATAGTGGATCATGTACCCCATCAGCGCGCCAAACGCCAGGCCGATCAACAGGACCAGCGGGATCACGATCAGCGGGGTCCAGCCAAGCCGCAGCAAAAACGCGGAAAACACGCACGTAAACGCAATGGTCGATGCAATGGAAATGTCGATGCCGCCCGTCAGCAACACAAACGTTACCCCGATGGAAGCGATCATCAGATACGCGTTGTCGTTAAACAGATTGAAGAACGTTGAGAACGAGAAAAAGTTGTCGTATGCAACCGACCCAGCGCCGAACAGCACTAGGAACAGCACGGTGGTGATTGCCAGGGAAATGTTCTTGATCCGGAACGTTCTCTTCTTTCCACTCGTCTCTCTCATGCCTGGCTCACCGCCTTCCGGGACAGGAACCGCCTCTTGAGCATATCCTTAAACGCCTTGGATTGGAACAGGCAGATAAAGACAACGATCAGCGATTTGACCACGAGCGTGACCTCCGGGGCAACACCCATCGCATAGATAGACGTGGTGATGCTCTGGATAATCAGCGCGCCAACCAGGCTCGCCGGGATGGAGAACCGCCCGCCGTTCAGGGATGTGCCGCCGATTGCGACCGCCAGGATCGCGTCCATCTCGATCAAAAGGCCCGCATTGTTGCAGTCCGCGCCCTTGATGCCCGCGCTCTCGATCAGGCCGGCAACCGCCGCCATCACGCCGCAGAAGGTATAGACCAGCCATTTGATGCGGTCCACGTTGATGCCGGCAAAGCGGCTGGACACCGGGTTGATGCCCGTGGACTCCAAAAACAGGCCGAAGGCGGTCTTTTTGGTGAACAGCATGGCGATGAGCACGACAAACGCCACGATGAAAATCGGGAACGGGAGGCCCAAAATATAGCCGCCGTTGATAAAATAATAAGAATCCGAATTGATGGTAATGATTTTACCGTTGGTGATGAGCTGCGCAATGCCGCGGCCCGCCACCATCAGGATCATGGTTGCGACGATGGGCTGAATTTTGACCTTCGCGACCAGCATCCCATTCCATGCCCCTGCTACAACTCCTGCCAAAATCGCCACCAACACTGCGACGGCCACGTTACCGCCATTTGCAACAATACTGCACGCGATCGCGCCGCTGATGGCCATCACAGAGCCGACGGAAATATCGGTCCCCCCGGTGGCCAAAACGAACGTCATGCCGGTGGCTAACAACATAAGTTTACTACCATTCCGCAAAATGTCAATAATTCTGCCATACAGATGCCCTTCCACGATCTTCATCTCGAAGAACGCGCCGCCCGAGACAATCCCATTGACCAGCAGGATCAACAGGAAGATCACAATGGGCCAGAACACCTGCGCCTTGCTCCATTTTTTAAGCAGGTTCATTCTCCGCACCTCCCGCAATATAATGCATGATCGCCGCTTCCGAGATCTCCTGCCCGTTCAGCTCCGCGACCTTCTTTTTGTCCCGCAAAACGACCATGCGGTCGCAGCAGCGCAGCATCTCGTCAATTTCCGAGGAAATAAAGATAACCGCCATGCCCTGCTCCGCAAGCTGGACCACCAGCTTCTGGATCTCCGCCTTTGTGCCGATGTCGATGCCGCGGGTGGGTTCGTCCAGCATCAGCAGGTCCGGGTTGGTAGCCAGCCAGCGCGCCAAAATGACTTTCTGCTGGTTGCCGCCCGAGAGATTCTTGATGAGCTGGTCCGCGGACGGCGTCTTGATTTCCAGTTTTTCGATGTATTCGTCGGCGAGCTTCTGCGCTTCCGCCTTAGAGATGGCCTTGAACATGCCGCGCTTTGCCTGGAGCGCCAGGATGATGTTGTCCCGGATGCTCAGATCCCCGATGATGCCCTCCGTCTTCCGGTTTTCCGGGCAGAAGGAGAAACCCTTGCGGATCGCGCCCAACGGGCTGCGGTTGTGGATGGGTTCGCCCTTGAGCACCATCTCACCGCCGCTGAGACGGTCCACGCTGAAGATCAGGCGCACAATTTCCGAGCGGCCCGACCCGAGCAGGCCGGACAGCCCCAGCACCTCACCGCTGTGGACGTCGAGCGAGATGGAATCGATCGTGCCCGCGCCGCTGGCATCCTTGAGGGACAGCAGGGTTTCTTTTTCCGTCTTTGCGGCCTCTTCGTTGACAAAGCGCTGGTTGAGGTCGGCGTATTCCTTGCCGATCATCTTGGCGACCAGCTGCACGCGCGGGAGGTCCGCCGTGGCGTATGTACCGACATAGCCGCCGTTGCGCAGCACGGTGATGGTGTCCGATACCTCATACACCTGGTCGAGGAAGTGGGTGACAAAAACGATCCCCATCCCCTGCTTTTTCAGCATCCGCATGATCTCAAACAGCTTCTGCACCTCCAGCGTGGACAAGCTGGACGTCGGTTCGTCCAAGATCAGCACTTTTGCAGAGATATCCACCGCGCGCGCGATGGCCACCATCTGCTGCACTGCCACAGAATAGGAATCGAGTGTTTTGGTCACGTCGATCTGTAGGTCAAACCGCTCCAAAAGCTCCTTGGAGCGCGTGTTGATGGTTTTCCAATCGATCCGCCCGCCCTTTTTGGGTTCGCGTCCAATATAGACATTTTCCGCCACCGAGAGGTTGGGACACAGGTTGACCTCTTGGTACACCGTGCTGATGCCGGCGTCCTGGGCCTCCTGCGGGGTCTTGGGGAAAATTTCCTTTCCCTCCAGCAGCACTGTCCCTCCGTCGCGCTCTTCGACGCCCGTGAGAACCTTGATGAGCGTGGATTTCCCTGCGCCGTTTTCGCCCAGCAGCGCATGGATCTCCCCTTTTTGCAATGTAAACTGCACGTCGTCGAGCGCGACGACGCCGGGGAATGTCTTGGATATGTGCGACATTTGGATCAATGCCGTTTCGCCGCTCATAGCAGCCCCTCCTTTTGATATGCAAAATCCGCCTCCGTCTCAACAGGCGGGGCGGATTTCACAGAATCGGTAAAATTTATAAAATGAAGAAGAAAGAAAGTGAAGGAGAAATCAAATTAATAGACACGGGTCTTGATGTCTTCTGCGGCGGTCTCCTGACGGAAGATGCCCTCTTCGGACTTGATCCATTTCTCAACGGTTTCGCCGTTTGCAAGCTTCTGGGCCGTCTCAAAGAAGACCGGGCCGAGCAGCGGGTTGCACTCGATGGTGACGTTTGCTTCGCCGGCAGCCATTGCTTCAAAGATCGCCTTGACGCCGTCGCAGGAAACGGTCTTGATGTCCTCGCCGGGCTTGAGGCCGGCTTCCTTGATGGCCTCGATTGCGCCGAGTACCATGTCGTCGTTGTGCGCATAAACGCCCTTGATGTCCGAGCCATAGGTCTTGAGGAAGGACTCCATGACCTCTTTGCCCTTTGCGCGGGTGAAATCGCCGGTCTGGGATGCGATGATCTCGATGTCCGGATATTCCGCTGCCATCTGATCTTCAAAGCCCTTCTTGCGGTCGTTCGCAGCGGAGGCGCCCACGGTGCCTTCGAGCTGTACGATCTTGCCGCTGTTGCCGATCAGCTTCGCCATTTCGTCGGCTGCGTTCTTGCCCTCTTCGATGAAGTCAGAGCCGATGAACGTTGCATAGAGGTCTTCCGGGACGTCCGCCATGCGGTCTACCAGGATGATCGGGATGCCTGCGTCCTTTGCCTCGGTGAATACGGCGTCCCAACCGGTCTCTACCACCGGCGCCAAGCCGATGACGTCAACGCCCATATCGATAAAGGATTTGATTGCTTTGATCTGGTTTTCCTGTTTCTGCTGTGCATCTGCAAATTTGAAATCGATGGTATCCAAATTCTGGCCTGCATAGAACTGGATGGAAGCGGTCTCCGCGTCACGCCAGCCGGATTCCTGGCCGATCTGTGCAAAGCCGACCTTCAATTTCCCGTCGTCCTCGCCGCCTGCGTTCGTATCGCTTGTACTCTCGGTCGAAGCGGTGCCGTCGGTTGCTGCGGGGGTTTCTTCCGTGCTTCCGCATCCGGTCACACATGCGCTAAACATCAATACGGAAAGGATAGCTGCTGCAAATCTTCTCATTTTCATAGATCGTTCCTCCTATGTAACTTTGACTGTTTGATTTGGGCCGGCCGGATTCTCCGCCTCCCCGGGGCCGTTCCCCTTTCGTTGTCTCTATTGTATCCGGTTTGGTTTTTAAAGTCTTTACGATAACAAAACCGGAATTTACAATATTTTAGCAGACCATTCCGCTCTTCCTTTTTTGGCCGGCCTCCCAAAAGCGCGTCCCAGCCGCCCGTTTTCCCCCTCAATATAAGGAAAAATGCCATGCAAACGCAGGAACGTTCCTACATTTGCATGGCATTTTTCACATGATGGTTCCAGATAAAACCCCTATCCCGTTCAAAATTCCGCCAGGTTGGTTATGCAAAGCAGCCCCCGCTGTTCCCGCAGGCGGGCATACTTCCATGTCTGATAGGCGCCGTTGGAAACACGGTAGACATAGGCGATCGCGTAGTCGGAGGCGTCCACCACCATGCGGTTCAGAACCGGGATCGCCGCCTTCTCCGGGACCCGGGCCAGCTTCTTTGGATAGACGGCGCGTTCGCAGCCGGGCGGCAGTTCCATCCACTCCTGCTCCGGCGGATAGGCGAGCATCTGATAGAAGCGGATGTGCGGATACCGCGCTTTGATCTCCCCCAACACGGAAGCCGCCATGCGGTCAAAATTGCCGTAGGTGCCGACAAAGAAGCGGTTCACCCCGCATTGCAGGATGTGCCTCTCCACTTCCTTGCGCAGCAGGGGATACAACCCATCGGGTGCATCCCGGTGCCCCATAAAGCAACCATTCTTGTAATGGCCCTTCTGTCCGGCGCGCATCGCTGCCCCCTGCCCTTCCGCTTGCGTTTATTTCTTATTTAGTATAACATAGATACGCATCCTTGTATATGGGAAATGGCCGCAGAGGAGGGCTCCTGATGGAAAAATTAAAGGCCGATCTCAACATGGGAAACAACCTGCGCCGCCTCCGAAAGGCGAACGGGCTGACACAGGACCAGTTGGTGGCCCGGCTGGGCATCCTCGGCCTTTCCACCACGCGGGGCCTGTATTCCCGCTACGAAACCGGCGAGCTGAATATCCCGATCCGCCTGCTGGTTGCGCTGCATCAGATCTACCATTGCAGCTACGATTGCTTTTTTGAAGGGCTGACGCTGGGCGAAATGGGCTGACCGGGTTGCGCGCATCCCGCAGGCGCTTTCCGTGCGGACAACTCTGCCGGAAATGCACAAAACGGGCCCCGCCCTCCACTTGGGAGAACGGGGCCCGCTTCATCGATTGCCATTCCATGGTCCCTTATATGAAATTTATTCCCCGGGAAACCGTTTCCCCGGAAATCCCAGAGCGGCTTTGTTTTCCACCGGGAACGCCCATCCTGTGGAAAACTTCCCCGCTTTATGGAGCCGCCGCCCGCTTGGAAGGCATTCCAAAGCCGCAGCCAGCCCCTGCGGCCGCTCAGCAGGGCAGTTCCCTTCCCACGGCGGCGGCCACTGCGCCAACCTTTTTGACCAACGCCTGGTATTCCGGAATGGTGAGCTGCTGGGCCGCGTCGCTCATGGCGACCTTCGGCTCCGGATGCACTTCGATAATCAGGCCGTCCGCCCCGGCGGCGATCCCCGCCAGGGACAGGCTTTCGATGTAGCGCGATTTCCCCGCCGCGTGGGAGGGGTCGATGATGATCGGCAGGCTGCTGCGCTCCTTGACCACCGGCACCGCGGAGACATCCAGCGTATTGCGCGTGGCGGTTTCAAAGGTACGGATTCCGCGTTCGCATAATACAACATTATAATTGCCTTCGCTCATAATGTATTCGGCGGCGTCCAGCCATTCCTCAATCGTGGAGGCGATGCCGCGCTTGAGCAGCACCGGCACCTTCGAGCGGCCGATCTCGCGCAGCAGGCGGAAATTCTGCATGTTGCGCGCGCCCACCTGGAACATATCGCAGTATTTGGCCGCCGTGTCGATCTGGTCATGGGAGATCACCTCGCTGACGACCTTGAGGCCCGTGGCGTCCGCCGCCTTGCGGAGCAGCTTGAAGCCCTCGTCCTCCATGCCCTGGAACGCATACGGCGAGGTGCGCGGCTTATACGCGCCGCCGCGCAGGAATGTTGCGCCCGCTGCCTTGACCCCTTGGGCCGCCTCCAGGATCTGTTCCTCGCTCTCGACCGCGCAGGGACCCGCCATCAGGACCAGCTGTTTCCCGCCGATCCTCTGGCCGCCCACCTCTGCAACGCGCCCATCCGGGCACATCTCCCGGCTGGCCAGCTTATAGGAATGCATGATGGGCACGCACTTCTCCACGCCGTCCATCAATTCCAGGTTGGCGTCCGCCAGCCTGCTCTTGTCGCCCAGCACGCCGATGATGGTCGCCTGGGCGCCAGTGGAAAGGTTTGCCCCGAGGCCGTGTGCCTTCAGGACTTCTACGATTTTATCAACGTTCTCCTGGGTGGAGCCGTGTTTCATGACAATAATCATACGATCACTCCTGTCTGTACTTTTATTACTTTATGCTTTAAAGCGCTAAATAACATTATATAGAAAACCGTGCAAAAAAACAAGGGGGATCTACAAAACCTCTGCATGGATGTTGTTTCCGGTTTGTTGCAGAACATGCGCCCGGCACGCAATTGCGCCACGCAGATCTGGCGCGGCTGCGCAAAAACGGCAAAAAAGCATATGAAATTATAAAAAAACAGCCACCCTATTGGGTGACTGCTTTGATGTTGGCGCCTTCCTATTGTCCCGGGCCGTCGCCAGCCAAGTATCTTCGGCACTAATGAGCTTAACTTCCGTGTTCGGGATGGGAACGGGTGGACCCTCATCGTCATCGACACCAACTATTCAATTCTTGTCGTCCTCACTGGCGACTTCCATATAATAGCACAGGATATTTGAAAATGCAAGCGTTTTTTTCAATTTTTCTGAAAAATTTTTTACAAGCCCTTTTTCCCTCTGTGGCAACGGTTCCCTGGGGCGCTTGGCCTGCTGGCCGCCCAACATCCCGCCATAAATTTTTCTATTCATATAATATTATCAAAAACTGCTTTATAAATCAATATGCGATCAGAATTTATGCAATATAACAAAAAGAATGGTTATATATTATGCACGAGTATTCTTTACTTTACAATTTGTAAATGTTAATATACTATTAAACATTCATCCGTTCACATATTTCGTTTCGCCTTTATTAAGATATGGATCGTTCTGCCTGAAACTCTTTTATAGGGTTTTTTATTTTTGGAAATCTTTCAAAAGAAGGGAGGCCATCCAACCGACCCCTGCCGCCTCCAGCGGGAAGAGGCGCGGCGCCCTCTCCAAGCGCTTGCTGGGGACCCAGCGATTCCCGCAGATCGAAACATTTTGAAAGGAAGGAAGTCTCATGAAAAAACTGCACCGTTCTGCACTTGCAATGCTCCTGTGTGCCACACTTGTTGCGGGCACAATTCCAGGCGGCGCTTTTGCGGCCGCGGCAGCGCAGGAGGATTCGATCCTTGCCCCGGAACCGATCGGCTATGCCAATGTATTGGATATGACCGGCGTGCCGGAGCCGGACATCTATGGGGATTACAGCACCAATAAGTACAATAACTTCTGCGACATGGGCGCCTGGCATGGCTATTATCTGCATCCCCAAGACGCCACGGACGCTTACGGCGGCTTTGCCGGCCCGGTGATCTTTGCCGAAGAATACCCGGTGAACCTATCCGAATGCATTGGGAAATGGGTTATTACAGGCACTGACGGGACGGCCTATGACCTGGCGGACGCCGCAGCGACCGTCAACGCCTATCCCGGTAAGCTGGTGCAGGGCTATGAACTGGAAGATATCGATCTCAAACTGGAACTGATCTTCGCCAGCGGCCGCACGGCGCTGATCCGGACCACCATCGACAATAAGACGGACGAAGCACTGGAACTGAACCTCAAGCAGACCGGCTCCATCTTTGACTCATACGACGCGTATGGTTCCCCCTCCGGAACCTCTCTGGAGGCCACGGAGGACGGCGTAGCCGTAAACTTTCAAACCATCCGCGAGATCTGGAGCTACATGACCACAGAGGAAAACAAGTTTAACATCCGCTTTGACCAGCCGGTCACAACGGAGGTCTCCGAGGATGCGCTCTCCTATGAAAGCACATTCGAAGCGCCCATCACCGTGGAGCCGGACGAGCCCTATGTGACCTACCAGACGCAGAGCTTTACCTTCACGGACGAAGAGGCCGCAGAGGAAGCGGACAAAACCGCGGACATGCTGGCCAGCGGCGACGGCTACTTTGTGGAAAACAGCGAGCGTTGGCAGGGCTATGTCGATACCATCGACAACGCGGACGTGGACCAGGCGTACAAAAACGCGGCTGTGAAAGCTATCGAAACCCTGATGACCAACTGGATCAGCGCGGCGGGCGCCCTGCAGCACGGCGGCATTGTCCCGTCCAAATCCTACCAGTGGTTCATCGGCCTGTGGGGCTGGGATTCCTGGAAACAGGCGACCGGTATGGCCCGCTTCAACCCTGAGGCCGCAGAGGATAATATCCGCGCACACTTCGATTATCAGATCACCCCGGACGACCCGGTCCGCCCGCAGGACGCTGGCACGATCGTTGACTGCATCTTCTACAACCTTGGACCGGAGCGCGGCGGCGACAGCGGCAACTGGAACGAACGCAACTCCAAACCAGCATTGGCGGCATGGGCGGTCTACAACATCTACCGCCAGACGGGCGACGTGGCCTTCCTCGAGGAAATGTATCCGAAGCTGGTCGCCTACCACAATTGGTGGTACACCAACCGCGACGTCGACCACAACGGCATTGCGGAATACGGCGCCATGGTACACGATTCCCACTATCAGTATGACCGCGAGGGCAACATCCTGCTGGACGAGAACGGCGAACCCCTCTTTGACGAGGACGCCATCATCGAGGCAGCTGCATGGGAAAGCGGCATGGACAACGCCACCCGCTTTGACAAAGAGGGCAACGGCCCGGACGACATCGGCGTGCATGTCTTCCCGGTGCGCAATGCCGATAATGAAATCGTCGGCTACAGCATCAACCAGGAATCCGTGGACCTGAACTCCTACCTCTATGCGGAGAAAGCGTTCCTGATGTCCATGGCAGAAGTGCTCGGCTACGACGAAGACGTTGCCAAGTACGAAAAGGAAGCGGCATACGTCCGCGATTACATCAACACGAACATGTTCGATGAGGAGACCGGCTTCTACTACGACCTCCAGACCAACGAAGACGGCAGCGAAAAGAAACTGCTGGTCAACCGCGGCAAGGGCACTGAGGGCTGGCTCCCGCTGTGGGCAAAGCTCGCCACGCCGGAAAAGGCTGCGCGCGTTGCCGAAAACATGCTGGACGAGGACAAATTCTACCGTCCGGTTCCGTTCCCAACCGCTTCTGCGGACAACGACAAGTACAGCCCGAGCACCTATTGGAGAGGCCCGGTCTGGCTGGATCAGGCGCTGTACGCGGTAGAGGCCCTGCAGAACTACGGCTATGAGGACGAAGCCAGAGAAGCGGCTTACCGCCTGTTCGACAATACGGAAGGCCTGCTGGGCGACGGCCCCATCCGTGAAAACTACAACCCGGAGACCGGCGAGGGCCTGCACACCAAGAACTTCAGCTGGTCCGCAGCGGCATTCTATCTGCTGTTTGAAGACACGCTGGCCGGCAATGAAACCACCTCCCAGGACGCCCTGCCGATCCCTGCATCGGAAGAGCAGAACCTGACGGCGACGTACAACAGCAAAGACGTCACCTTGACGGTGGACGGCGAACCGCAAAAGATCGCGGACCTGCTCGGCAAGTTCGAAATGAAGGACGTCGCAGACGGCACGGAAGTCGAATTGACCTTTGTGCCGCGCGTGGCGGGCAAGAACTTCCGCTCCGTGACCATCAACGGCGGCGAACCGCAGCTCATCAGCGGCAATTCCTACACCTACACGGCGACGGTCGAAAACGGCTCCATTGCTCTGGACTTCGTCTTCGAAGTGACGGACAAGCGCATCCTGGAAGAGACTTACAACTACGCGAAGACCTATGTGGACGACGGCACGGTCGATTCGCTGGTCACGGCGGCGAAGGAAGCCTTCATGGAGGCTTACAACACGGCGGCAGCGGTATTGGCCGACGACGCGGCAACCCAGGCGCAGATCGATGCAGCCTGGAGCGGCCTGCTGAATGTCATCCACTACCTGGACTTCCAGGCGGGCGACGCGAGCGCGCTGGAAGAGCTGTATAACCTGCTGAGCGGCCTGGTGGAGGACGACTTCACGAGCGACAGCTGGGCAGCATTTGCAGACGCAATGACGCAGGCAGCAGAAGTGATTGCAGACGGCGAGCCGCTGGAAGCGGACGTCACGAAGGCATACGACGGCCTGCTGAACGCAGCGGAGGGCCTGGTGCGTGCCTCCGATCGGAACAGCCTGAACGACTTGATCGAGAAGGCGGAAGCAGTTGCGGCGGAGATCGCAGAGGGCAAGTATCTGCCGGACGGCCAGGAAGCTTTCCAGGCGGCGCTCGATGCAGCAAAGGCACTGACGAAGGACGACGCGCAGGCGACGATCGACGCGGCGGCACAGACGCTGACCGAGACCATGGCAGCGCTCCGCAAGAAGGCGGATAAGAGCGAACTGGAAGCTATCCTGAACGAGCTCGAAGCACTGGATGCTTCCGACTACACAGCGACGAGCTATGCAGCGGTTGCCGCTTCGATTGCAAACCTGAAGACCCTGCTCGCGGACGAGACCCTCGACGCAGAAGAGGGCCAGGCGGTTGTGGATAACGCGGTCGCACAGGCACGCGCGGCAAAGGCCAACCTGGTGGAAGTGAACAACAGCGGTTCGAACGCCGGCAGCTCCGGCGGCAGCACGTCCGCGAACATTGGCAATGCGTACGGCGCAGCGGGCGTTGTCTCCGCAGGCCAGAGCGTGGCGGCGAACGCCTATGTGGTTTCCGACACGACGGTCAACTTCACGCTGAAGCACGGCCAGGCGTATTGCTTCAAGATGACCGTGGTCAACGGCAACGCCATGACGCCGAGCTTCACGGTCGGCAACGGCGATGTGCTGAAGACGCAGTTCGTGGCGAAGATCGGCAACGACTACTACTACAGAGTCTATGCCATCGGCACGCCGGGCCAGAGCACGGGTGTTTACACGACCCTGCCGGGCCAGAACGCTACGAAGCATTGTGCTGTAACCATTGGCTAATCGAAAATAAAAAGGAAGACTTCTTCCCGATAAACTGCAAGGACCCAGCCCCGGGAGATTTCCTAGGGCTGGGTCCTTCTGTGTTTTTCGCTGCTGTTTTCCGGATGTCGTGTGGGAACGGTGGATTTCTTCCTTTCTCGCTTTTGTAAAGCGATTGGCTTGCTTCTGTAGAGCCTTCCCCGTATGGAGTGGCAAGCAAATTCCTTGCAGTTTCCTTTTGTAGGGAACGCCGTAGGCGCGGAAGGCACTGTGTGCCCGCCGTAGGCGCGAAAAGGCACTGTGTGCCCGCCGTAGGCGCGAAAAGGCACTGTGTGCCCGCCGTAGGCGCGAAAAGGCACTGTGTGCCCGCCGTAGGCGCGAAAAGGCACTGTGTGCCCGCCGTAGGCGCGAAAAGGCACTGTGTGCCCGCCGTAGGCGCGAAAAGGCACTGTGTGCCCGCCGTAGGCGCGAAAAGGCACTGTGTGCCCGCGTCCCGACCGGAGGTCCGCCGTAGGCGCGAAAGACGCCATGCGTCCGCCTGGGAGTTACAGGGAATTGGTCAACTCCACATTCTCCAGGTTGTTCCGGCAAAGGGCAAACACACCGGCCGAAACCGCCAGGTTCCAGAGCACCACCGGCATCCCGATGACGATCGCGGGCAGGAAATTGCCCATCGTGAGCAGCAGGACCAGGGAAATCCCCACACCCGGCAAAACCAACAGCAGCAAAATCAGCATGTACAATATCATAATCAGCCCTTTGTTCGCCACCGTGCCGAGAATGCGGTCGGAAAGGACGCTGCCCGCAATGTACAACACGCCCATACTGGCATACACCAGGATACATAAAAGGACGGTCAACGGGTTTGCTTGTGCGTAGATGCCCAATATCGCGAATACAATCACGCCGTCCACCACCGGCTTGAGCATGGTGGACATTGCCGCCCACACCAGCTTGGTAAAGCCGCTGGCCGGGACCAAATAGATATAGGGCTTCATCAGTTCCTGCATCCATGCGCCCGCGGCATTCAGGAAAAACAGGATATAACAGCTAAACGCTGCCCCAATAATCATCATCAGGCCCGCCGGCATCACGCCCCCCTCTTCGCTCCAAACATGCGAGAGGATAAACGCCATGCCCAGGTTGACCAGCACCAAGATAATCGTGTTTGAATCCACAAACGGGATGCGGCTTCTGCGCCGCGCCTCACACAGATGCTTATAGAAGAAGGTATTCGCACCCCAGCCGCGCCGGATGCCCGTGGTGCGCACCTTGTACTTGCGCTTCTTCCCATTGTTGGTGGTCATCATCCCGCTGTCCGCGGCCTTTTTGAGGGCGTCGCGCTGCTCCTGCGCCGTCTCCGTGGACTGCAAGACGTCTTCAAAATAATCGACATTGCCGCGCACAAACACCAGCACGCACGCGGCGACCGCCAGCACCGTCAGGCCGGCAAACAGGCCCGCCTGCGCCAGGTTCCCGGCGATGAACGCAAAGCATGCGCCCTTGATCCAGCCGAGCAGGGGCAGGTATTCCAGCTTGGGGGAGGAAACCGCCGCCAGCAGCGCCTCCATGTTCGAGCCGCCTTCCGTGAACTCCAACAGGATGATCCCCACGATCGCAGCAAGATAGACATATAGGATGGCTTTTGCGGTACGCACCCGCGCCGGATTGCCATTTGTAAAATTGTAGAGCAATAGCGAGAGCACCTGTACGGAAAACAGCGTCACCGCAGCCCCCAGCACCAGGGCCAGCGTGTCCGTCCAGACAATCCCGAACGTCTGCGCCATCATCGCCCCGTAGAACAGGAAAAAGAACATCATCAACAGCGTGCGGCCCATCTGCTTCATCAGGCCGTATGCCAGGATCTTTTTGGGGGATATGGGCGACACAAACAGCAGGTTGACGTCGCTCATGCCAAAGAAGGTGGTGCCCTTTTGCAGCGCATTCAACAGGATGGGCACAGTGAACAACAGCAAAATCCCCAAGTAAGCGCCGTGCAGGATGCGCAGATCCAAAAAGCCGCCCAGGTCCGCCTGCGGCGTCAGCGCGGTGCTGATCACCGAATTGACCAACAACACCACCAGGAGGATATAGACCACCAGCTTTCCCGGGTGCCGGAACAGCGCCAGCAGGCGGTTTTTCCACTCCTTGCGGAGCATATAAAAAATGGTACTCATGCCGCGCCTCCGTCGGAAGCTCCCTCCGTAATGGAGAAAAAGAGCTGCTCCAGGTCTTCGCCGTTGGCTTCGATTTCGGAGCGGGTGCGCACCGCGGCGATCTTCCCCTGCACCATGATGAGCGCCTTATCCCAAAGCTCTTCCACGCTGTCCAGCATGTGCGTGCTCACCAGGATGGAGCAGCCGTTCTGCCGCAATTCCAGGAGCATCTGCTTGAGCTCCTTGATCGCGTGGGGGTCCAGGCCGACCAGCGGTTCGTCCAGCATGACCACCTTCGGCGCGGGCAAAAGCGCGCAGCAGATGCTCACCTTTTGCTGCATGCCCTTGCTCAGCTCGCCGCCCAGCTTGTTCTGCTTATCGTCCAGCTCCATGCGCTCCAACAGCGCATCCGCCTTTTTCTCCCAATTTTCCACCTTATAGGCCCGCGCGATAAACTCCAGATGCTCCCGCACGGTCAGCGCCTCAAACAGCGCCGGCATCTCCGGGATATAGCCGAACTCCTTTTTGGCCTCCACGCTCTTGTTTGGATGGCCGCAGATCGTGATATTTCCCTGGAAACGCAAAAGGCCCGCGATGCATTTGATCGCCGTGGATTTTCCCGCGCCGTTCGGCCCCAGCAAAACGGCGATTTCGCCCGGATTTACCGTGAAATTCAGATGGTCGTTCGCCACCAGGCGATTATAAATCTTTGTCAGGTCCGTCACCTGTAACATATATTGTCCTCCCAGTCCCAATCTTTTTCATTCCCGCGGGGGAACGTCCTGTTTCTCTTTTGAAGGAAAGCGTCAATACATGGCCAACCCGGCCAGGGACGTCATCAGCCCAAAGACGGCGACAAGAGTCAGCACGATCACCGCGGCATAGGCCACAACCGCCCAGATCAACAGCAGTTTTGCGCGGTGCGCCTGCTGCTGCGTGAGTGGGTTCTGAAACGGCGCGCTGTATGGATTCTGCACGCGGCACTGCGGGCAGAACGGCTCCGCCACCCGGTGTACAAACCCACACTGCGGGCAGGTCATCAGCCGGTTCGCGTTGTTATTGCGCAGGCACAGATAGACGATGCCGGGAATCCAGCCCAGAAAGCCCACCAGCAGGCCCCACATCACCGGGTCGTTGTTCCCACGCGCCTTTGCGTCGTTATACGTCGCCAGCCCCAGAAGGACCTGTGCGGCAACCCCCGCAAGGCAAACAAAGACAATCATGACAATGAATCCCATCATCGCGTTCATAGCTGCTACTTCTACTGAATAACTGCTCCCCATGATCCCACTCCCTTTGTACTAATATGTTAGTACAATAATATACACTGCATCGCGCTTTGTCAAGAAAAACTACAATTTTGTAAAGAGGGAATGTTTTGCGGAAATGCGAAATGCCCCCGGCAAAAAACTGCCGGGGGCAGATGGGAATACCACTGTATAAATTTAACATAGGCCGTTATGCCGTCAAAAAAAACCTTACCGTCTATGCGCTCACTCTGTTTCTGTTCCATATTTTCCAGCTTATACGTTCCGTCCTGGACAGGGAACCTGAATTCGAAACCTGCTGTTGAAAAGACACATACGAAAACCATCGCAGGCATGAATGAACTAACCCTTTTTTCGTCCTTTCTGTATGGTCTTTTGTAATGGCAGTGGTCTCCGGAACTACTGAGGAATGCATCTGTTTTCGATAATTGGATACCAATTTTCCTCTCCGCTTATTTTGCTTCTGTCTGTATACGCCCCCATTCTAAAAAAGTGTGCATATATCCCATTTCCATCTTGGTTGAACAGAACTCCTTCCGTATGGTCTTTTTTTATATAAGCCCAAGTATGGTTAAGAGAAAACTTCTCAAAGGAATAACGGCCCATTTGTGCCAACTGTTTTTTTATAGACCCCCCTAAAAGATACGCTTGGTTTTGAATTACGGAAGGATAGACCGTAGAAAAAGCTTCTTCATATTGTGACAAATCAATCTGAAATTGTTCTGCAATTGTTTGTATATGCCGCTTTTCGGATTGCCGCTGAAAATATCTTTGATTCAGTTGCTCTCCCTGACAAGCAAAGGCTGTACCGATTTCAAAAACTTCTGGATGGAACGGATCGGAGAATTCTAATTCGATAAGCATTATCTGCCCTTGATCTACCTGGTTATCGGCTTGACAGCAAAAGAGCCCGGATGTAATTTCCCCTTTCTTTTTACTATCGACCGCGAGAAAGAACGGATGGTTTGTATATTCGCGCGTTTGCATTGCAGGGGAGACTTTTTCTAAGAGGCTTCGGTACGATTCTTCCGCCTGTTCGCACCTCTGATAATTTTCATCGGTCAACGGCAAATCGCGGAAGGGCTGATAGGTTTCAAACATCGAGCCCTTTAGACACTCTGTCAAAAGCGCCTTGGTGGCGGCCCGTTCTTCCGGGGTTGTACGGGCCGCCTTTAACTGGGAAAGAACCGAAGGATTTAACGCCTGCACAGACGCCGGGTTCAGGGAGCTGGTAAGCAATATTAAACCTGCTGCAATACAGACGATCAGAATATGTCCATTCCGCTTTGATGATGGATGGACAATATTTTGGAAACGCCTGACCATTTCCTTTTTCTTGCCTGAAAAATTAGTAGAAAGCGGAACCCTGTGGGACTGTTCCGTCAGGACTTCCAGTAGGACCGTCCCGTATTCCTTCCGGTAGAGGCGGCTTTTCCCCTTTAGGACGGTATCGTCGCAGGCATTTTCTAAATCCAAATTTGCCTTCTTTGCCAGAATATGTGCCAATGGGTTAAACCAGTGGACGCTCTGCGCCAGCAGAAACACCCACTTGATCCAGAGGTCGCGCCGTTTATAATGGGCGAGTTCGTGGCGGAAAATAAATACCAACTGTTGTTGCGACAGTTCCATCTGTGGCAAAATCAGTACGGGACAAAATAGGCCCAGGATCATAGGCCCCTCCGCATGACTGCTGATTCTTACGGGGATGTCCCGCCGGATATGCATGTCCTTCCGCACCTGTTCCAAAAGAATGGATTGTTCCCGGCTCAAGCTGGATTCCCCGCTTTTCTTCAGGAACCAGATATGAAACAGATAAAGCCCTATGTGAGCAAACAAAAAGCAAATACTTCCCATAATCCAAATCAGGGCAAGGCCTTCCAGGAGAGAAAGGTGTTCATAGAACGGTTTGATAGGGGCGTCAAATGTAGGGATGGGACTGGGGAGAAACGCCTGCGAAAGAACGTCCGGCTGCGGGTAGGCAGCCTGGGACCCAGCGGAAGAAATGGTTCCGGCCGAACCCTGCATAGTTGCATTCCCCTTTGAAAGGGGAAACATAAAGGTTATCGGAATCAATAACCGGACACCAAACACCAACCATAAAAAGCATTTTGCCTGAGAGGAAAATGTTCTTGTAAGCCATCTATCGGTGACAAACAACGGCAATAACAGCAAAGCCATCTGTACGGATACACTGAAGGTTTGGATAAACAGATTTTCCAACATTCTTACTCCTCCTCTCGATCCAGCAGCGCCCGAATTTCTTCCAAGTCCTCCTTGTTGTAGTGGTCTTGCTAAAGCATCTGCCTTTTAAGCTTTACACTCGGATCGGAATATGGGGAACTGGCTCTCTAACGTCTTCCTTTGATTCCTTTCGGCAATTGTAGGGACTTCAAAATAATGGACATAGGTCCCACTCCGGTCCATATGAATCATTACCCCTTCTGTATGATCTTTTTTGATGAACGCGGTCATTTGCCTATGGTGAAACTGTTCAAACTGGTACCCTCTCATCCTCTTTAGCTGCTCTTGCAAAGACCATCCTAAATTGTCCGCCTGATTTTCTATAATCGCTGGATCCATCATCGAAAAAGCCTTTTCATATTGTGATAAATCAATGTTAAATTCTGTTGCGGCCTCTTCTATGGAATGCCACTGCCTTGTGATTTCTTGCACCCGCTCATCGACATCGTTTCCCCTGCCCGGATAGATCGTTCCCACGTCCATCACCTGCAAATTCGATACATCCGAAAAATCCAGCCAAATAAAATGCATTTTCCGATTTCCCTCTGGAATATCCGCATTTGCCTGGCAACAAAACAGGCCAGATTGAATGTCCTTTTCTCCCTGCCCATAAACAGCCAAAAAAGAGGGATTCTTTCCATATTCCTGCGCAATGGATCGGGCATCTGCTTTTAATAAAAGCGAACGATACGCCTGCTCTGCTTTTTCGCATCGGTCGTAATTCTCTTGCGACAAAGGGAGTTCCTGATAAGGTACGTATCCTTCAAACATCGAGCCTTTTAGACATTCTGCCAAGAGCGCCCTTGTTTCCGCAATCTCCTCCGGCGTTGCTTTTGGCTGGGAGGAGGCCCCCGCGCTTACCGCCTGGGCCGGCGCTGGATACAGCGTGCTGGTAAGCAACACCATCCCCACCAAAACACAGCAGAGAAATCCATACCCTTTCTTTTTGGGAGCTGTGTTGATCATGTTTCGAAAGCGTCCGATCATTTCTTCCTTCCTCCCTATAAAATGGGTGGACAGCGGCACTGCATGGGTTTGATTGGTTAAGACGTCCAGCAGGACCGTTCCATACGCCTTCCGGTAAAGGCGGTCCTTTCCCTTCAGGACAGTATCGTCGCAGGCATTTTCCAAATCCAAATTTGCCTTCTTCGCCAGAATATGTACCAAGGGGTTAAACCAGTGGACGCTCTGCGCCAGCAGAAACACCCACTTGGTCCAAAGGTCGCGCCGTTTGTAATGGGCAAGTTCATGGCGGAAAATAAACATCCGCTGCTCTTGTGAAAACTCCGTCCGCGGCAAAATCAACGTGGGATGAAACAGGCCGGTGAGCATCGGGCTGTCCACTTTGCCGCAGATCCAAACGGGTAGATTGCGCCGGACATGCAGCTCCTTCCGGATCTGCTCCAGGAGGGCTTGCTGCTCCCCGCCACATACAATTTCGCTGTGTGCCCGCAGGAACCGCATATGGAAAACATGTATGCCCACGTGTGCCAAAAGAAAGCAAACCGCCCCGATCAGCCAGAGCAGTGCAATGCCCTCCCCTGCGGATATCTGTCCATAAGAAATCTCAGCTGGGGCCGCGAATCCTGCGGTGGAACCCATGGGAAGCACATCCACAAATACCGGCGCCTCTGCCTGTCCCATCTGTGCCGCAGAGGGCAGGGCAGCTTCCGTGGCCTTTTGTATTTCTGCACCCCAAGACGGGAGAGCAAACGAAAGAGATGCAGGAATCAAAAGGCGGATGCTAAAGGCCATCCAGAGGAAGCATCTTGCTTGCGCAGCAAACCGCCGTGTGAGCCACTTATTTCCCAGGAAGGAAAGCAACAGCAGTATGGACATTTGCAGGGAGAGCCTCAACACCCGGAAACAGATGCTTTCCAACACTACGATTCCTCCCCTCGGTCCAGCAACGCCCGAATTTCCTCAAAATCCTCCTTGCTCAGGGGCTGGGATTGTACCAGCGCTGCAATCAGGGATTTCGGGGAATTCCGGTACAGCTTTTCCACAAAGGTTTCCGTCTCCGCCGCACGGTAGTCCGCTTCCGCGACCAATGGAGTGTAATAATTCAAACGCCCGATTTTCTCACAGGAGAGATATCCCTTCTTGACCAGCCTGCCCAAAACCACCTGCACAGCCTGTATTTTCCAGCCCTTTTGCAGGCGGCGCGCAACTTCGCCGGTGTCCAAGGCCTCCTGCGCTCTCCAAACAACCAACATGACGTCCAATTCCGATTCTGAAAGCCTTTTCAACATATCCATTTACCTCTTTTTGTCTGTTTAACATACAATTGTATGTATACAGTATAACCTTTAATAGAATTCTTGTCAAGCAAAAACATTTTGCAGAATTCCCTTTCTAACAATCTTTAATCCAAACCTTACCTGTTTTTAACGACGGATTCCTATACTTTTTGGGAAGGCGTGTGACGACACGCGCCGTTCCCTATCAAACGTCCCAAGGGACGAAAGGTGATTGCAGAATTGGAGGAAAAAATGATGCAAAGCCACAGGAAATGGTACAAGCGAACCCTTGCGCTGCTCCTGGCGGTAGCCATGGTCGCTACGCCGGCAACAGCGTTTGCACAGACGGAGCCAGCCGCGGAAGAACCGGCGGCCAGCGTCGTCTATGCGCCGGAGGACCTCGCTGCGTTCTCCGAAGCCCTCGACAGCGCCGGTTACGACCTGCCGGACAACACGGCAGCCCTCGCGGCACTTTCGGAAGAGCAACCTGACCTCAGCACCCAGAACATCCAGATGGAAGTTTCCCCGGCAGCGCCGGCCAGCGTCCTCCGCACGGCGCAGAGCGCCGCGCCGCAGGCGGAGACCTCTTCCACCCTCAAGATCATGCAGGTTTCCGACACCCACCTGCTGCCGGAATCCATGCAGCCGAACGGCGGCGAAACACAGCAGCCGGGCCAGTTCCAGCCCGCACTGGACGGGGACGGCAACCTGGTGAACACCGAGCCGTTCGAATACCCGGATTTCGCCGCAGCCCTGCACTCCGACCGCAAGATGATGGCGGAGAGCGAGGACATCGACGCCCGCGTCTTTGAGATGGTTGACGAGGCCGACCCGGACGTGCTGGTCATCAGCGGCGACCTGACCAAGGACGGCGAGGAACCGGCCCACCGCGAGATGGCCGCGATGCTGACCGAGCTCCGGGCCGCCAACCCGAACATGCAGATCTATGTCATCAACGGCAACCACGACGTCAACAATTCCGATGCAACCGACTTTTCCACCTGTGTGAAGGATTCCTATGGCACGGCGACCACCAGCGCCATGGACCCGGACCTCAAGACCACCCCGGAAGAGTTCAAGGAAATTTACCATGACGTCTCCTACACGGACGCCATTGCAACCTACACCCCGCCGGAAGGGAAGCAGCAGGGCAGCCTCTCCTATGTGGCGCGCCCGGCGGAGGGCTTCACCTTTATCGTCATGGACTCCGGCAAATACAGCGCGGACGTCACCGACAGCGGCACGGACGAGCACATGACGGGCGGTGCGCTCAGCGAAGACCTGCTCCAGTGGGTCGCGGAACAGGCTGCGGAAGCCAATGCGCGCGGCGACGTTGTGATCGGCGTGGAACACCACGGCCTGGTCCCGCACTTTGGCATGGAGCCGGACATCCTCGGCGAATACCTCGCGGACAACTACGAAGAGGCTGCGGAAGCGCTTTCTGCCGCAGGCGTGAACATCGTCCTGACGGGCCACATGCATGCCAACGACATCGCCTCCCGTGAGATCAACGGCAAGATGTTCTATGACATCGAAACCGGTTCCTGCGTCACCTATCCCTCCCCGGTGCGCACCATCACCCTGACCCGCACCCAGGAGGAAAACGGCAGCATCCAGGTGAACGCGCAAATCTCCACCGACCTGGTGGGCACCGTGAATTACAACGGTGTGGAAATTGAGGACTTCACCGCCTATGGCAAAAACGCCACGGCGCTTTCCGGCGACATGATCAGCGGCGCGGCCGGAAACCTGCTGGTGCGTCCCCTGGTGGAGCAGGTCCTTGCGGCGGGCGGCACAAAAGCGGCCCTGACCGCCCTGCTGGAGCAGGACCCGGGCGACCTGGTGGTCTCCATGCTGGACGAGTACCTGCCGCACACCGAGGAAGACGGCATGCATGTCACCCTCTCCGGCATTGACGCAACCCTCTGGCACGCGGACGGGAAGGTGCATGGAACGGCTTCCGTCAGCGGGCTGGATGCACATATCGTCATTGCGGACAGCGACGTCAAAGAAAAGCTGGTGGATGTGCTGCTCCAGCAGGTGGACGAGAAGGTCCTCCCCGAGGGCGGCCTGCTCGACCAGACCATCGAGGCAATCGCAACCTCTGTCGCAGACATGCAGATCGACGCGGAACATACCGTGATGGACTTGGCCAACTACGTCTACCAGGGCCATCTGGCGGGCGATGAGCCCCAGGAAATCCCGGATTGGGTCAACACCGGCATCGCACAGCTGCGCGACGTGACGCTGGTCAACGCGCTGGTGGCCGCTGTGGTGGACTGCGCTTCCAACGAAGCGTCCGGCATTGCCGATGCACTGACCTTCAACGCCTCTGACCTGATCAAAGGCAACGACGGATTCGTGGATAACCTGGCCGCCGCGCTGGTGGCCGGCATGGTGGGCGGCTCCAATGCCACGGTCGGCAAAGTCGTGGAGATCCTCCCGGTCACGGTCCCGGGTGTGGAGGAACCCACCAATGAGCAGAAGATTGCATTCCTGCTGAACGGCCTTATCAACGGCGACGGCACGGAGGAAAACCCCGGCCTTCTGACCGAAGAGATCAAACAACAGGTCGGCGATTTCGCTGCGAACGTCTGCGAGTCCTTCATCCAGGACGACAACAGCGCGACCGGCGGCACGGAAAACAACGGCGAGATCGACTTTGTCCTGCCGAACGGGAACATCGTCGTGTCCGGCGGCAACCTCACGGGAGAGACGTATCAGAACCTCGACGATGCCCTGCTCGCCATCAAGCGCGATACCGACGGCGAAGGCCCCTACACCCTGTATCTGAACAAAGACGAAGACTTCCTGATGTACGAAGAGACCGCCGGCCTCTCCTGCTACTATGCGATGCGCAATGTGGATAAGCCGCTGGTCATCGACGGCCAGGGCCACACGCTGGGCGTAGCCGATACAAGGCCCTGCTTCCTGCGCACCTATGGCGACATCACCTTTAAAAACGTAAATTTGGATATGGCGAATACCACCCTGATCACCTGGAAGAGCAACGCGGAAATCAAGATGGACGACACCGTGTCCGGCTCCCTCAAGAGCTTCCGCGACGACTCCGCCTCCCGGTATTGCTACTATACCGTCGATCTGAGCAACCTCTCCATGGAAAGCATGGAGGGCAATGGGCGCAGCATCCTGCGCGTTGCCAACTGCGGCACGCCGGAAGAGCCCGCCGTGATGGACATCACGGGCATGGGCGGCACCAAGCTGGACCGCTCCTGGCTGTCCATCGAGGGCGACTGCACAGCCGATCTCGGCACTGTGAGCACTACGAGCGTCGGCGGCGGCCTGGTGCTGACGGGCGACGCCACCATCAAGGGCCTCAGCGGATGGAATAAACTTGAGAGCAGCACCCCCGCCACTGTAGAAATCCCCGCCGGAAGCGTCCTGACGGTCACCGACTTCCTGTTCGGCAAGAACAGCGTCACCGTCACCGGGGATGCGCAGGTTGGCGACGTGGTTGTCCGCGCAGAGGAGCAGGAGGACGGTTCGTTCTTCCTCAGCAGCCCGGAAAACATGGAGCTGGTTTACGCGGACGGCGCATACACCTTGCAGGAAAAAGCGCCGGTGGAATACCCGCTGACGGTCCACTTTGACCCGCGCACGGTGCAGATTGCCGTTGACGACATCTTCCCCGGCATTGCAAACGTGACCGGCACGTATCAGACCACGGTCTTCTCCGGCGACGAGTTCACGATGCTCTTCGTGCCCACGGCGGACGGGCGCGAAATCGCCTCTATGGAAATCAACGGGGAAGCGCAAGTTTTGGAGAGCAGCGGCCCCTTCTCTTACACGCTGACCATGCCGGAGGGCGAAACCACTTTGGACGTCGTCGCGACGGTGGTCGATAAGAGCGTGCTCCGCGCCGTCATCGAGGCGGCGGTAGCCCTGCAGGGCGGCGAAGAATACGAAGCGGCTGTCCCTGCGGTGCAGGAAACCTTCGACAAGGCTTTGGAAAACGCACAGGCAATTGAAGCGGTGATCGCTGTATCCCAGGCGGAAATCGACGAAGCATGGAGCGGCCTGCTGGATGCGATCCATCTTCTGAGCTTTGAAGCGGGCGACCCGGCCGCGCTGAACACGCTGTTGGATATCGTGGCTTCCCTGACGGAGGAGAACTTCACAACCGGCAGCTGGGCGGATCTACAGGCAGCTGTTTCCGATGCGCAGGAAGCCATCGAGAGCGGCCTGAAGGCGGAAATGGACAAAGCCTATGAAACCCTGTATGACGCCCTGAACGCCCTGGTTTACCGCGCGGACTTTGCGCAGCTCGACCAGGCGATTGCAGAGGCACAGGAAATCGATTTGGACGAGTACCTCGATTTGGAAGGCACCAAAGAGGCGTTCACCGCCGCTTTGGAACGTGCGCTGGCCGTACAAGCCAACGTGGATGCAGACCAGGAAACGGTCGATCAGGCGGCGCAGGCGCTGATTGAGGCCATGGCAGCGCTGCGCAAGACGCCGAGCAAGGAAGCGCTCGCGGAGCTGGTGGGCACTGCCTCCGCGATGGACACCTCCAAATATACGGCGGCCAGCGTATCCGCTCTCAACCGCGCCCTGGACGGCGCACAGGCAGTCCTGGCGGATGAAGCCGCTACGGAAGCGGATGTAGAAACCGTTTATCGTGCGCTTTCCACCGCGCTGGACAATTTGGTGGAAAGACCGGCGAGACCGGTATCCGGCAATCACGGCAGCACATCCGCGAACATTGGCAATGCGTATGGTGCAGCGGGCGTTGTCTCCGCAAGCCAGACCGTGGCGGCAAATGCCTATGTGATTTCCGATACGACGGTCAACTTCACCTTGAAGAGAGGCAGCGCATACTGCTTCAAGATGACCGTGGTCAACGGCAACAGCATGGTGCCGAGCTTCACGGCCGGCAACGGCGATGTGCTCAAGACGCAGTTCGTGGCGAAGGTTGGCAACGACTACTACTACAGAGTCTATGCCACCGGTACGCCGGGCCAGAGCACGGGCGTTTACACCACCCTGCCGGGTCAGAACGCGGTCAAGCATTGCACGGTGACGATTGCGTAAGTGCTTTCGTAGACAAATGTTGTGCGTCTGATTGGCAGATCGGAAACAATAAAATAAAAAGGAAGGCTTTTCCCTAATAAACAGCAAGGACCCAATCCTGGAACTCCCGGGATTGGGTCCTTCTGTATTTGATGCTTCTATTTCCCACATGTGGCGGGGCTGCGATGGTTGCCTTTATGAAGATTCTTGCCTTGCTTCTGTAGGGCTTCCCATATGGAGCGGAAAGCAAACTCCTCGCAGTTTGCTTTCTTAGGGAACGCCGTAGGCGCGAGAGGCACTGTGTGCCCGCCGTAGGCGCGAGAGGCACTGTGTGCCCGCCGTAGGCGCGAGAGGCACTGTGTGCCCGCCGTAGGCGCGAAAGGCACTGCGTGCCCGCCGTAGGCGCGAAAGGCACTGCGTGCCCGCCGTAGGCGCAAAAGGCACTGCGTGCCCGCCGTAGGCGCGAAAAGACGCTGTGCGTCCGGCGTAGGCGCGAGAGGCACTGTGTGCCCGCGTCCTGACCGGAGGTCCGTGAACGGCACTGCGTGCCCGCGAAAGGTGCTGTGTGCCTGGAAGTTAATTTCCGGAGGGGATGAAGCCTCTGAGGGCGCTTGCAAGGCTTGAAAGGGGCATGGTTTGAAGCCAAACCTTGCCAGGGCCGGTCAATAGCGTATTAAAAAATCCTTCGCCGCCCAAGACCTTATTTTTCAGGCCGGGGACCTGTTGAATATCAATGGAAACGCTTGTTTCAAATCCGGCGACGTTCCCGGTATCCACAACAAGCTGCTGCCCAGCCGCCAATTCGTATTCGACCAGTTCGCCGTCGATTTCAACAAACGCCATCCCCTGGCCGGACAACCTCTGCATAATAAAGCCTTCGCCGCCAAAAAAGCCTGCGCCGATCTTTTTGTTGAAATGGATGCTCAATTCAACACCTATCTCTGACGCAAGGAACGCCCTCTTCTGCACAATCAATTCTTTCCCCGGCTCAATCTGCAACGGCAGGATTTTTCCCGGGAAAACTGGACCCAAAGGCAATCATGCCCGGACCGCCTTGCGCGGTATAGATATTTTGGAACATACTCTCCCCCGAGAACGCCTTGGAAAACATTTTCCCAATGCCGCCCCCGGTCGTGGACATCATCATATTCGGTGTTTGCCATACCATAGAGCCTTTTTCGGTGATCATCGTCTCGCCATTGTCGAGATAGCAAACGACCACGGGAAATGCGCCGCCTTTTATTTCGTATTTCATAACTTCTTCCTCTCCTTACATGGATGATCCTGGATTCTTTCGATCCATCCCCTGTGTTTCCTGGGAAAAGCCGCTAATGCATTCGTTGCAGGGCCCCCTTTCTCAGCCCCCGCTTCCACCATTCCGCTATGACCCAACCGCCTTTCCCTTTTGTTCCAGTCTATCATTTTATAGACCGTTTGAAAAGCTTTTTTGTGCATTTTTAATCTTATCCGCTTTTGCCGGGACGATCCCGCATGTTCCTTTGCCCTGTGCCTACAACATAAAAACACCGGTGGGATGCAGTGCACCCCACCGGCATTCTCTTCGCTGCTTTTCATCGATCGGCACGCTGGTTTGCTTCCCGCACGGCCCCTGCCGTTGCTTCAAACCGGTCAGCCTTCCAGCAGCATTCTTTTGAGCTTTACAAGGTCTAAGACGTTGCACACACCGTCGTGGTTCAAATCTGCCGCCGACAGTTCTTCTTCCGTCAGTTCCACATTTCCAAGGATAAAGTCCATGACATAGGTGATGTCCTCGTCATCGAACACGCCGTCGCCCGTGACGTCGCCTTCTACCCCGCTGGCCGCTATCGCAATCACAACGCGGTCGATGACCTCGCCTTGCACGGTCAGGATGACTTCGCAGCCGTCTTCGAGCAGCGCGTCCGGCTCCATTTCCTTTCCGTCTGCATCTACAATCGCCAGTTCGCCCTCATAGGCATAGAACTGCTCCAATGCTTCCTGGACCGTGGTGCCCTCCGGAATGATGGCCTGCCCGCCGGCAATCTCATAGGTGTCGGAATCGATGCGGTTCTCCGATGCAGAGACCTCTGTGAGGAATTTCGCATCCGCCCAGTCCGCGTGGTCCGAATTGTTGGTGTCCACCATCAGCGCGTCCAGCTGGATCGTCTCCACGCCGGTGAGGTCCAGGTCGATGAACTGCGCGGGCGACTTTGCGTTCATCACGCCGCTGTCAAACGCGGGCTCCCCATCCAAATATACAACAAATTGCACGGTTGGGGCGGAACTGTCGTAGTAGGAATAGTCGATGCCGCACCAGCTCTGGAACCGGGTAAAGCCCTGGTCCGCAATGTCATAGACAATCGTCGATTCCGCATGGGTGCCCAGGCCCTTCTCATAGGTCACCGGGCCTCCCGCTTCCTCGTTATAGAGCGTGAGCGGACGGCGCTCGATCTCCTGGTCGCGCAGGACCGGGTGGCCTTCCCAGCCGCTTTCTGCGCGCACCCACGGGAGGTCGGACAGATAGGCTGTGTCTGTCACGTCGATGCGGAAGACATACTCCTGTTCGCTGCCGTCCGGGGCAGTCACGGTTGCACGCAGCACATTCTCGCCCAGATACAGCGGGATCTCCCCTTCCAGGAGATTGCCTTCCGAGGTGAAGGATTCCCCGTTTGCGGTAAAGGCGATGGTCGCGCCCATCTCCTCCGCCTCCAGCACAAACTGGGTGCTGGAGCGGTACGAAGAGCCACGGTAGGTCAAAACGTCCGGCTGCACCTCTTCCTCCAGGGAAATATCCGAGAAGGACGCGCGCTCCAAGTTGGCATTGTCCTCCTGCGCTACCTTGACGCGGATGGTGTAATACTTTGTCTCCGCCAAGGATTCCGCTTTCACGGCAATGGTAAATCTGGTCAGGCCGGGCCCCGCCTCGCAGCTGAGCGCAGAGCCGCCCGTCGTCTCGTGGCCATTGGAGACGATCACGGAGGAACGGGAATTGGCCGCCTCTGCCTCAAGTGTAAACGAGACCGGTTCTTCGCTGGTAATCAGGTAGTCGGTCTTCTCCGGATCGAAGCCCTCGATGGTCTCCCCGTTGACCTTCAGGTCTGCGAGGTCCGTGTCCGTGTAGCCGTTGCGGACAACCACCAGAAGGTACTGCTGCTGTTTCCCATCCGGCGCCGTCACATCCATATCGATATAGTTGAGGCCGGAAAGGATTTGGATCTCTTCGTCAAAGCTGGCGACATCCTCTGCCAGCACTTCCTCATTGACTGTGACCTTCATGCGCGCGTCCGGGTTTTGCGTGGCGCAGCGCAGCGGCAGAGATTCGACATCCTCCGTCACGCCCGTGATATAGCCGTAGGTGGTAAAGGAGAACGGGGAGGACAGCTCCTCTTCGCCCAATTCGAGGTTGGACAACCACGCATTGGGGGATTCCGGCAGCGCCTCATACGTGACTGTCACCGTATAGGTGCGGGACGAACTGTCCGCTGCGGTCACCGTGACCGCCAGCTCGTTTTCGCCCTCTTGCAGCATCAGGCTTGCCGCATCCACCGGCTGCTCGTTCAGCGCAAAGGATACCTCCGCCCCTTCGGACTCCGGCTGCGCGGAAACGCGCAGGTCTGCCGCAGAGCTGTATGCCTGATAGGCAAGGTTCTCACCCGAGAAGTTCGGGGAGAGGGCGATTCCCGCGCCGCTTGCCTTTTGCAGGGTTAGGGTTTTCAGATATGCGTTGCCCATGGGGTCGCCGCGCATGTCCACCGGACCCATGGCGCCGGTATAAACTGCCTCGCCTGGCATACCGGAGGCGTCGGCCGGGATCACGCTGGCCTTGATGTATTTGCCCTGGTAGTCTGCCGGGATGGTCCAGGTATCCCCGGACACGCCGCTGATCTTTGTGTATTCCCCATCGGCTGCATCCGCAGCATACCAGGCGATCACGCTGCCCGCCTCTGCATCGCCGTCCGGGTCGCTGAACGCATACTGCACGGAGAGGGTGTCCCCGACAGCTGCCTGTGCCGTGTCAAACGCCGCATCGGAGGCAGCCGGGGCCTGGTTCTCATACGCAAAGGCCTGCGGTTCGCCGTTGATGGTCAGTTCGCTAAAAGTAATCTGATTGCCGCTATTCTCCCCGGACGCTGTCCACAAAGCCAGTTTCAGCCCGGTATTCCCAACGGTTGTGTTGTCGAGTTCGGCAAACTTGACCCAATCCGCGCCCTCTGTGGTGCGCCTATAATAGCCTTCAAAATGGTCGCCGCTTTTGACAATCTTGAAGTCGATCGCATCGTCATAATAAAAGCCGTCCTGGTCGTCCTTGCCAACGCGATGGTCCTCATTGCCAACCCGGTTGGATTCGGTCACCAGAATCGTACCCAGATGGTTCTTTTTCTGGCAAGCGACATAATTGTCGAGATCTTTCAGGATGCCGAACCCAATTTCCTCATACGTCTGATAGGTCTTGCCCGTCACCCTAACGGTGGCCTCAAAATTTTCTCCGTCTGCAATCGGGAACGTCACAACGTTCTGCTGTTCGTCGCGGATATCAAAAAAGCCGTATAGGTTCGGCACGGTCAGCGTCAAGACGTCCGGATCGTCAATGGCCCAGAATCCCGGCACTTCATATTCGATTTCCGGGATCACGGTTTCGCCGCCGATGCTGATGGAAACCAGCATCGAGTCGGAAACGCCGTTTGCACTGGCCGCCCGGACCTCCACAACGCCGTCCTGCACTGCGGTCAGGACGCCGTCCACATCGATCGTCGCCGCTTCTGTGGCTTCGCCCGTCGCCGCATCGGCCACGGACCAGGTGAGTTCCGCGCCGGCCTCCGCCGGGACGGTCTCTGCCGAAAGCTGCATGGTTTCACCCGCTGCATGCAGGATATCCTGCGGGGCGGAAATCTTGACCGATTCCGCTGCGGCGCCCTGGCCGTCCGAAACGGTGATGTCCACGCGGTTGCTCTCGAAGACGCTGCCGTCGGTAGCCACCATGCTGGCATACACCTGTGCATGGCCGGGGGCAACCGCTTCGACGGTTCCGCCCGCCCCATCCACGCGCACGACCGATTCGTCCGTGCTGATATATTGGACTTTGCAATCCTTTAAGAGGAACTGCTTGATCGAATCCTCGTTCAAACGGACGTCTTCATCCTCCAAATGGATTTCCGACGTATCCATATCGCTGACGCTGGCGCGCGTATTCAGGCCGTCTCCATAGGTATTGCCGGAGAGCACCACATTTTTACAGCCCCGGAAGGAGAAAAGCCCCGCATCGTTGACGTTGGTGCTCATCTCCAGCTTCAGCCCGGCTTTCCCTCCGGGCTGCAATTGGTCTGTGGAAACCGTCAGCTCGCTGTCGATCCCATCGTCTGCACGCTTAAACGCATTGTCGCGGATGGTCAGATTTTCCACACTGAGCGCCGAAATAGCCGACGTGTTATTCAGATAGAACGTGTTGCCTTCAATGGTCATGTTTTTGTGCAAGGGGTTGTTTGGATCGAGTTCCTGGATAATCGGTTCAATGTGGATGTTCGTCTGGTTGCCCTCCCAAAAAACATTGTCGCGGATGGTCACATTCCGGGTATACCCGGATTCATACCAGCCGTTTGCATCGTCCGAAATAAAAATCGTCCACATATCGATGTTCCGGAACTGGTTGCCTTCGATCAGCACATCCCCGCGGGTGGTACAGAGCAGGCCGCGGCAGCTCGACTGGGAGAAGACATTGTTGCGGATCTCCACATCCGGCGTATAGGTGATGTTTTCCACCACGTATCCGGTGGGGTCCCCACTGTTTAAAATCTCGTCTGGGAGGTCCCGGTCAAAAGTGAGGACGATGTTCTTCCGGTTTTCCAGGTCATAGTCTTCCTCTGCGGGATTTTCCACCTCGGTGACAATGGCGTTCCGCACCTCTTCAGAACCAACGGCCTGCAAGCTGGAACGCGCAATAAACTCGACCTCGTCGCCCACATAATAGTTCGGGAAACCGTAGGTCTCGCGCTCCATATAGCGCACGCGGACTTTATTGGGCGCCAAGACCTCCTGAATTTCCAGGAAGGTGCCGTGGATGTTGATCGGGTCATCCTGGGAATTGTTAAAGTAGCAGTTCTGGACCGTGATCTTCCCGCCGCAGCCGGACATCTGAATCACGTCCGCAGAGGCCGCGGTTTTTGTGCCCTTGCGCGCATTGGTGGCCACATCGACGTTGTCAATGGTGATGTCCTTGGAGAACTGGCCGATGATTGCAAAGGAATGCAGGAAATTGGCGTTAATATCACGGATTGTGACGTCTTCGCTCTCCCATAGCAGCATCGAAGGATTGTCGCGGGTCGTCTCCTTGATCTGGATGTTGTAACCCGCCTGCGCCTTGGGCGGCGCGGAATAGTGGAAGAGCACCCGGCGGTTGCCCAGCTCTTCGATGGAAGTGCAGTTCTCAAACAGCGTCATGCAGCCGTCCCAAGCGCGGTGGATTTCGCCTGTGAGCAGGTTGTTCCACTGGTCAAACGGGTAATTGTCATAGATCCAATACCGGTTGCCGGTCTTCGGGCTGACTTCCCCGTAGAAGATCAGGCGGTTGCCGTCGATTGCATATTCATAACAATCCGGGATATAGACCGTGGCCGTATCCTCCGTGACCGCTTCGACCGTTAAGTCGATGACATACGGCCTTGCAAAATCATACGTCAAGTTTTGGATTTTTACGTTTTCACAATCGATGACGGCAAACGACATCATTTTCCCGTGGAAGATCAGCTTAGAACCGCCGCCGTCCAGGGTGACGTCCTGCATATCTTCCAAGAGGATTCCAATGGTGCGGATCGAATTCTCCTCCAGCTCCGTATTGCTCGGGGTGGTGGAGTTCGATATGTAGATTCTCCGTGTGATGGCGTCGTCCGGCCAAATATTGTATTCCCCTTTCGGGAAATAGATGGTGACCGGCCCGTCCACTTCCTTCGCGGCCTCAATTGCCTTTTGAATCGGGACCGCGCTGTCTTCCTGGCCGGAAGGATCGGCCCCAAAATCCGTTACATCAATGACCGTGCCCTCTTCGCTGGCAAACGCATTGGTTGGCAGTGCGAACGTTGCAAAACAGCTTGTCAAAACAAGCGCGATGATACACAGCCAGGAAACGGCCCCTTTCCATTTGTTCCCTTTCATTTCTCTCTCCCTTTCCAAAAGATACAACTTTCATCCCCTTGTTAAAAAACCGCTCTATCCCCCTTTACAATTTGATGGCTGTTTCTATTTTACGTTTAAATATTCAACAAATCAATTGGTAATCTTGTAGAAGTTTATTAATTTTATTGCAATTTATATAAATATTACAACGCAAGCATATTGATAACGCTCCTACGCCTTCGCAAAATACAAAACGCCCCGGCCCTCGCCGTGTGAAAACGGGCGAAAGCCGGGGCGATTTTTTGATTGGATGGGGTTTTATAGGCATGGAAGGAGGCTGCCTTCCATACGGCAAGCGGCCGCACAGCCGCAACGGATTTTTGTATCCCCCTGGCAGGCAAAAGCGCACCGCGGCGCTACAGGCTGCCGGTTTGCCCGGAGCGCGGCCTGCAAAAAGAATTGCTATGGAATCCCATGGCGAATCCGGCCTTACCGCCCGAAAGTCTCCGGATGCAAAAGGAATGCCGCCAAAAGGCACGCCGCAAGCAGCGCAAGAGCCGTGCAAACGCCATACACGGTTGCCTTTGCAATCGCCCGGCGCTTTTCCGCAAGCCCCTCCGGAATCCTGCCATAATAGAAGCTCAGGCTGATGAGCAAGACCGCAAAAAGCAGGAGCGGGATGCTGATAGAAAAATAGTTCTCCGGCAAAACGAATGCAATCAATGAGGGGAGCACCCCTATATAGAAACCATAGCGCCGGACAAGTTCATAGATACGAATCAAGAAACGATGCAAGGGAATCCTCCTAAAATCGAATCGCTCGAATCCCGGAACTCTTTGAAATTGAATATTTTCTGTATAAGCCCCTGTAATTCCGTTGGATAGAGCGGTCGCCTCCCAAAATAACATCAACGCGCCGCCGAATGTACTGGAAAGGTTTCGGTTCTGTACAAAAGATCCCCGGTATGGGGGCCATTATTCAAACGGCAGGGAGACCAGCACTGTAAAAAATACGGCCACTGCCAACCCGATCAACGCTCTCCAAAGGAACGCTTTAACGATTGCCTGCCTTCTTCCATCCACATTTTCAGGTATGTTGCAAAAGCGCGTATTGGTCACCACTGTCAGCCAGGCGGCAGCCATGCGAAGGATCCAATACCGATCGGGATAAAACAATGTCAGCAGCAGTACAATGCCGCATACAGTGGAAATCCAAATTCCATACGTTTGGAAAAAATCATAGAGCTTTATCCGTCCATGCTTCACCACAAGCCTCCCGAATAAATCGCTTCCGACGAGCCGTCATAAGAACCGTACTCTACGACGGCTTGTACTTAAAACTTTGTTTGAACAAGAATCCTCGAAATGGAAAACAGATTACGCAGAGCAAAACACACGCCATAAAATATTAGGCAGCGCCCAAAAAACAGCAAAGAGCCCTGACGCCACAAGCACGGCGCGCAAAACGGTTTTTGCAATCTCTTTGTTCCGATTCTCCGCTTGCTTTGGAACTTTGGAGAAGTCGAGACTCGCAATCGTAACACCCAACCATCCCACCAAAACCCTTGCTGCACCGTTTTCGTATGGCAAAAAGAATATCGCGCCAAAAAGCATGCTCGACCCAAAAATCACAATCAAAGGCCGGTAATCTTGAAAAAACGAGATCAGCTGTTCTGTAAAACGCACTCAGTAAAGCCCTCCTGAAAAAATTGCCTCCGGAGAACCGTAGTAGGTTCCTCCCATCGTCAAATCCTGAGCGAAAAATCCCGTTTCGTAATAGGCAAATGTACCGTCTGAATAAGAAACCTCTCGATACTGCTTCTTCATAGTAACGCTTATTTCCGAGCCTGCACCAAATACCGGCGGATTGATCGAAGGGATTCCTGCAGCCCAACAAATTGCTTCTGCCACTGCCGCAGCTCCAAGAGAAATTGCCCCTGCCGCAGAAAGGATAGGAACAACAGCGCTTCCCACCCATGCCAAAGCAGATATGCTTTCTGCTGTAGACATACTATAATATTTTTCGACTCCGCCAAACCAAGGGCCATAAACCAGTCCGCCTTTTGCCGCGGCCTCCTGGTTAATCTTGGCTACTTCGCTTTCCGAAAGCACGCGGTTTCCATATAAAAGTAAATTTTTCTGCATCCGGGCTTTCTCCGCCTGCGTCACGTTCTCCGGCAACTGGATCGCTTCCACGCCGGTATCCCTTTGTAAATAGACGATATTCGACGTAGCTTTTGGGCTGTCTATCTCTGCCGCGCTTGCCATAGAAATGGAAACGATCACAAGAACAAATGTCATGCAAAGGCTAATCATCCGCATAGCCATTCTCTTCTTCACAATAAAAACCTCCTTACATTTTTATAAATAATCTTATGTAAACAAAATAAAATGCTCATTGGAATCACCTTCGCAATATAAATTTTCTATTTATATAGTACAGTAATGATTAATTTTTGTATATATATTTTACAAACAAAAAATAATCCATTATACTCCTGATGCAATCCTATATATACAAATAATTTATGTAATAAAAAAGACCTATCCAATTTGGATAGGTCTTTTTGCCAGTACACTGAAAACTGAATAAAGAATTGAAATAGAAACTATTGGAAAAAGCCTTGAACCAAGGAACTATGGTCAAGCCCTCGGCCTATTAGTACTGCCAAGCTGAACATGTTACCATGCTTACACACGCAG
>NZ_JADNJD010000018.1:0-66398 GCF_015554745.1 Anaeromassilibacillus sp. 1001302B_160321_C8
CTGGTGTATAGCGTTTGTTTGGTATTCCTTTCGGCATAATAATGCACCCCACTTGTTATTCAGTATATCATACTGTCTAACAAATGGGGTGCAGTTCAAAAATGGTAAAGAGTCCGGATTTTATTTTTGCTATTTTTAAAAAGCTCCCTTTAGGCTGGCCCATTTTGAACTATCACACCAAGGCACTTCCTTGACGCGCGCATTTTTCTATGTTAGAATTAGTCTGTTTGCAGACTATACAGGAGGCATACCACCAATGAAAATTGCAGAACAAATAAAATTGTATACCACTCTTTGGCAGGAGACAAACGCTTTATACGAGAAATGGGCGAAAAAGCATGGGCTATCGTATTACGAACTGCTTGTCATCCTGTCTTTGGCAGATAAATCCGCTTGTAAACAAAAGGACATCTGCCAAGTTTGGCAGCTTCCCAAACAGACCGTCCATACTATTTTAAAAGCGTTTGTGCAACACGGATGGGTTGAACTTACTCCCTGTGAAGACGACCGAAGGAATAAAACAATCCGTCTAACGCCAATCGGAGAAAAAAACATCTGTGCAATTGCCGGTGAATTACAGCGCTGCGAACGGGCTGTCTGGAAAAAGCTCGGTGCGGAGCGGGCAAATGCGTTAATTGAATATACAAGGCGATACAACCAATATTTCCAGGAGGCCGGCCTCAATGAAGATACATAAAGAATTTTTCCGCTATGTAATCCCGTCTATGCTGGCGTTTGCCCTATCGGGAATCTATGCCATTGCCGACGGCTTTTTTGTGGGGAATGCGCTGGGAGATAACGCCCTCGCCGCTATCAATATGGCATATCCGCTTACGGCGTTCTTACAAGCCGTGGGCACAGGGATTGGCATGGGCGGCGCTGTCAGCTACACCATCAGCATCGGGAACAAAAACGAAAAACGTGGCAATCAATTTTTTGGGATGTCCCTCATCCTGCTTGTTTCGGCGGGCATTCTTTTGACCGTGCTATTCTTATTGGGCGCCCCGGCTGTCCTTCACCTTTTCGGCGCTACCGGCGAAATTGAAACACTGGGAAAGGAATATTTGCTCTATATCAGCTATGGCGCCATTTTCCAGGTATTGGGGACGGGGCTGGTCCCCTTTATCCGCAACATGGGAAGCTCCGTCACCGCCATGGCTGCCATGGTTGTGGGATTTCTGACCAATATTTTTCTGGACTACTTGTTTGTATGGGTTCTCCCCTGGGGGATGATGGGCGCGGCAGTTGCCACGGTCATTGGGCAAGCGATGACTTTTTTGGTGTGCGTACTGTTCTTTATTTGGAAAAAAGCGCGCCCCTGTTTCCAATTTGAAAAGCAACAGTGCTTCTTTACAAAACATGTTCTGAGCGTTGCACTCTCCCCATTCGGGTTGACCTTTTCTCCCAATATCACCTTGATTCTGGTCAATAAGAGCGCAGCCCTATTTGGCGGCACAATGGCCGTCACCTGCTATGCCACCGTCAGCTACATTTCCTGTGTGGTGATGCTCCTCCTGCAAGGCGTCAGCGACGGCAGCCAGCCTTTGGTCAGCCTCGCCTATGGAGAGGGGGATCTCCCTCGCGCAAAAGCTGTGCGCAATCTGGGGTACCAATTCGCCGGGGTTGTGTCGGCAATCTGCATGGCCGTCCTGTTCTTTACGCGGGAAAACGCCGCAAAAATCTTCGGCGCTTCCCCGCAGGTAACGCAGGAGGTCGCGCGTATCCTACCTATCTTTATCGTGGGGTTCCTGTTTGCCAGTATTTCCAGGGTAACAACAGCCTTTTTCTATGCGATCAATCAAAATGTACACGCATATCTGCTGATCTATGGAGAACCTTTGCTTTTATTTCTCCTACTGCTTGTCCTTCCAACCGCCATTGGAATCCAAGGGACCTGGCTGGCAGTCCCGATCTCTCAGATCGTAACCGCAGCGGCCAGCCTTCTCCTGATTTGGAAAGAAAAGCAGCATACAACCAAAATGGCGCTCACGGACTCCCAGAACAGTTGATCTTCTGCTCGCGTAAAAGCTGTTTGCGTTCCCGGTGATCCGGCATGACCGCATCCAACACCGCATAAAACGCGGGAGAATGATTGGGCTGCACCAAATGGGCCAGCTCATGCGCGATCACATACTCGACGCAGGGAACCGGCGCTTGGGCCAGATAGAGATTCAGCGTCACCGCACGTTTTTGCGGGGAACAGCTCCCCCATCGCGTTTTCATCCGCCGGATGCGAAAGGCGGGCATCGGGATTCGATAGGCTTGAAAAAGCGGATAAACGCGCTTTACCGCCGCTTGGAAGAGCTCGCTGCACAAGCTGCCATACCAAGCCTCAAACACCTTTTTGCGGCGGGATTCGTTTTCGGGGTTTCGCAAAAAGAGTACGACCTCTTCCCCTTGGATAGCTACCCGGTCCCGGTCGGAGAGTTCTATTCGAAGCCGGTATCTCCGCCCTAAAAGACACACAGGTTCTCCCGCCGCATAGGTGCGGGGCATCTGTGGTTCCTCAGAACGGCTGGCATAATACGCCTTCGCGCGGGCAATCCAATCGGCCTTTTTTTGAACAATCCGATCCACTTCCGCCGCTCCGACCCGGCGGCTGGCAGAAACCTGTACCACGCCTCCCGAAACGACCCGGATATTTACATTCTTGACTTTTTTATAGTGTAGCTGGTACTGCAATGGTTCCCCGTTGCATAAGACCGTTCGTTCCATCTTTATCGCTCATCCTTTTCATTGACAGTTCCCTTCGAACCCATTATAATCAATCTCAATTGCAGATGCAATTTGCGTGGCGTCTGCCGGTTCCATTGAAATGTGAATGGAGGGAAAAAGATGCCGTCCGTTTCTATCCGATATCTATACCACAGCGGATTCGCGGTCGAAACCGCGTCCCACCTGTTTATTTTCGATTACTACTTGGATACACCGCGCGGCTGTGGGCCGGACCAGGGAGTTGTCTCCCCTTCGATGCTGCAAGGCCGCGACGTGGTTGTCTTCGTATCCCATAGCCACGGCGACCACTACAATCCAGCCATTTTCCAATGGCGTAAAGGAAATCCACAGATTCGCTATATCCTTGCGGATGAAATTGCAACAAAAGAAGACGTCCTTTCCGTTAAAGCAGGCAAAACCTACCCGCTTGGCGGCCTGGAGGTGCGCACCTTGGATTCCACCGATTTAGGCGTCGCTTTCCTGGTCAAGGCGGACGGGCTTTGCCTGTATCACGCCGGGGACCTCAACTGGTGGCACTGGAACGACGAACCGGAGGAAGCCAATCGCGCGATGGCCCGCCGGTATCAACAACAGATCGACTCCTTAAAGGGGGAATCCATCGACACCGCTTTCATCCCGGTCGATCCACGCCAGGAGGAAAATGCCCTATTGGGATTGGACTATTTCATGAAGCAGGTGGGCGCCCGTTGGATCGTCCCCATGCACTTTGGATCCAATGGTTCCATCTTTGAACGCATTAACCACGACCCCCGCACAGCCTCCTATCGGGATCGTATTTTGCAGATTTCCCACCGGGGCCAGCGTTTCCAGATTTCCATTCCTTAAATCAAACGACAATCCGCCATGGGCAAGAATCAAAGCCCATGGCGGATTTTTTGCATCTATCTCGCGCAAACGCCCCTTCAATCTTCATTTATTTGAAAAAGCCATTCTCTTTCAGCCGTGACCGCAAGATACACGGAGAACGCTGCCGCTTCTCCCGGCCTTACGATGCGGAATATCGTTCCGTTTCTACAACCCAAAATGATGGATCGCACGCTTTAACGAATGGTCGAAGAAGAAAAAGTCGTGCCCTCCCGGCCATTCCTCATATTGAAAATCAAAGCCCAGGGGCTCCATCTCTTTTCGGAATTGCGTGTGGGATGGCTGGAATGAATCACTGCTGCCACAGGTCATATAGATTGCTGGCTTGCTCTCCTTATTTTGAAACCGCTTTGCCAACTCCAATAACTCGTATTCCGGCTTCCACTCCAGTTCTTCGCCAAAGATTGCGAGGAAGTCCAGGTATAGCTGCTCCCCATACTGCTCAATGAACACCTGTTTACCACCCGGTTTTTGTTGTTCTGCAAGACCATCTTTCAAAAAAAGGCAGGCGGAAGAAAACGCCCCGCACATTCCGTATTGCTCGGGCCGGGACAACGCGCACTTGAGCGCGCCATAGCCACCCATGGATGCGCCCAGAATGGCCGTATCCTCCCGGCGGGCGGAGATCTGAAAGACCGCTTTGCAGAGCTGCGGCAATTCTTCCACCAAATACGTAAAGTAGCGCGGGCCATGCCGCATATCGGTGTAAAAGCTTCTGGCCGCGTCCGGAAGAATAAAAATCGTGCGCCCTTCCCGCGCATAGACCGGAAGCATGGAATCGTCCACCCAAGTTGCGCTATCCCCGCACAAGCCGTGCAGAAGATACGCCACTTTATAGGGACCGCCTTCCTGCAAATTGCCGGGCGTCACAATGGTGATCCCAGTGTCCTTCCCCAAGATGTTGGAAAAGACGGTTCCGCGTAAAATCATCGAAAGATTCCCTCCTTTACGGGTTTCCTTTTCATGTTTGTATATCGTTTCCGCCTCAAAACGGCTATGGGAATCCCAACATCCATTTCAGGCGTATGTATTGGGTTTTCACAGAGAATTTCTTTGCCCTGTGAAACCCGCAAAAGAAAACCAGTCTCTTTACTTCTTTATTGCAGTTGTTCCGCCGCTTGCCTCGCATGGGCGGCGTAAACCGCACGGATGCCCGGATATTCCCCCAGCCCCTTCAGGATAGCCTGCACCGGATACCCTCGCTCTTCAAAAGCTGCCTTCCAGGAATGGCGCTCCCCGGCCATATCGTTGCGCGCATGTTCACCCGCGACAACCATCAGCGGTGCAATGGTCACCTTTTGCGGCTTTAAGCGGTCCACCTGGCGGAGCACTGACGAAAGCCCGGGGTAGGATTCCACCGTCCCCACAAAAATATTACAGGCGCCGTGATCGTGAAAGACATATTCCAATGCGGCATAGGCCGTGTTCGCGCTGTGCCTTGTCCCATGTCCCACCAATACAAGCGCTTCTTCCGAAGAAAGGCCGGAAAATTCCGCTTCAATGGCGCGAGCTACCGCTTCGAGATCTTCCTGCGATGTCAAAAGCGGAGTGCCACAGACAAGCTGGTCAAACCAATGCGCACATTTTTCCGCTTCGCGCACCATCGCTTCCTGCTCTTCTCCGTTGACCACATAGGTGGATTGGCATACCACCCGGGAAACACCTTCCTCCCGCAATTGCCCCAACGCCTGCCAAAGATTGGCCGTGGGCTCTCCGGCCGCTGCCAGCTTTCGCAGAATGGTCGGACTTGTGAGGGCGCGCCGCACCTCCCAGCCTGGGAACCCTTCCCGCATGGTCTGTTCAATCGCACCAATCGTCTTATCCCGTGTCTCTGTGTGAACCGTGCCAAAACTCACCGCTAAAATTGCATTTCTGCTCACGGTATCGCTCCTTTCCAATGTTGCTGCGTCATTTACTACAATGGTTTCTGTAACGTTCATAGGGTTCGCCCCCCTGCCAGATAGAGCAGCGCATTGCAGATCGCGGCCGCCACATTGCTGCCGCCTTTTCTGCCGCGCGCGACAATATGGGGGACTTCACTCTGTAAAAACAGCTCTTTGGCCTCTACCACATGGACAAATCCCACGGGCACGCCGATCACCAGCTCGGGAGAGATTTTCCCCTCACGGGTCAATTCGTACAAGCGGGCGAGCGCCGTGGGCGCATTGCCGATTGCAACGACCAAAGGCCTATGTAAAGAAGCCGCCCGCTCCATGCTGACGCTGGCGCGAGTGACGCCGCGGGCCTTTGCCTCGCGCGCGACCTCCTCATCGGATATGAAGCAAAACGCCTCTCCACCAAAGCGGGCGAGGGCCCTCTTGTTGATTCCCGCACGCGCCATCTCTGTGTCGGTTACAATGCACGCGCCGTCTTTTAGGGCTCTGACACCCTTTTCCACCGCCTGCTCGGAAAAACACAAGTTTTCCACATAGTCAAAATCCGCCGTGGTGTGGATGACACGCTTTATGACAGGGGCCTGTACCGGATTGAGTACCTGCTCCCCCAGTTCTTCTTCGATGATAGCGAAACTGCGCTGTTCAATTTCTTCTGGCAAGATGGTTTCAAACATCCGCTTCTCCCCCTTCTGACAAGCCCTGTTCCAAGATGGCATAGATTTTTTTTAGATCCAGATGCGTCCGAAGGGCGTCCGCCAACTGGTTGTATTGTTGTTCTTTAAACGCATGGGCGTCAACCGACTGAATAGCGTCCCCATCGAAGCCTTTTTTCCGCAGCAAAATGCGCGCCAAGGCGCTGGCGGGTTCCGCATCGAAAAAGCCGTGCGCATAGGTGCCGTAGACATTCCCGCAGACCGCGCCGTCCTCCTTTTCCGCGCCACCGAGCTCCTGTAGGACCGCAAAAGGAGCTGCACCTTCCCGCCGTGTTGTGCGTCCCATGTGAATCTCATATCCAACAAACGGCACGCCGGACAGTTCCCGCAGCTCACCGCCCACCGGCAGCACCGTACCGCGCACGCGGGTGCGCACCTTTTCCCGCGCATAGACCGTATCGACCGGCAGAAGGCCCATCCCCTGCATGGAGCCGCCGCTTTCCACATGCTCTGGGTCGCGGATGGTCATCCCCAGCATCTGATACCCGCCGCAGATTCCCAGAACCGGGCCTCCTTGGAACGCATACTGCCGGACGCAATTCTCCAACCCGTTGCTGCGCATCCAAGCGAGATCGCCCATCACATTTTTGGTGCCGGGCAGCAGGACGAGATCCGGCTCCCCAAAGCATTCCGGGCGGTCCACATACCGCAATGTTACACCGGGGATGCGGGCCAATGGGTTGAAATCCGTAAAATTCGAGACCTTCGGCCAGCGGATCACCACCAGGTCCAGCACCCCCTCTTTGGGCCGTCCGGACAGCCGTTCCGACAGGCTGTCCTCGTCGTCCAATTCGATGGGAAGATAGGGCACCACCCCCACAAAGGGCACATGCGTCCGCTCCTCCAACATGCGCAAGCCGGGCTTTAGCAGCTCGACATCCCCGCGGAATTTGTTGATGATCATCCCTTTCACCATGGCGCGTTCCGATTCCTCCAACAAGGCCATCGTCCCGTATAGGGAAGCAAACACGCCGCCGCGGTCGATGTCCCCTGCCAGGAGCACCGGCGCATGGGCCAGTTTTGCCATCCCCATGTTTACGATGTCCTCCTGCTTGAGGTTGATCTCGGCAGGGCTCCCCGCTCCCTCCAGCACCAGGATGTCGTTTTCCGCTGCGAGGGAGTCATACGCCTCCATGATTGGCTTGACCAGCTTCCGTTTATATTGATAATACACCGCCGCATCCATGTTTCCGATGGGCACACCGTTGACGATCACCTGGGAACCCGTATCGTTGGTCGGCTTCAGCAAGATGGGGTTCATCCGCACGCTGGGTTCCACGCCGGCGGCTTCGGCCTGCATGACCTGTGCCCGGCCCATTTCCAGCCCTTCCGTTGTGATAAACGAGTTGAGCGCCATGTTCTGCGATTTAAACGGCGCCACCCGGTAGCCATCCTGCCGGAAGATCCGGCAAAGCCCCGCCACCAGGAAGCTCTTTCCCGCATTGGACATCGTGCCCTGTACCATAATTGCCTTCGCCATGTTTATTCCTCCAAGGCGCATTTCAGCGCCGCTATCAAACGTTCATTTTCGTCGTGCCCGCGCACAGCAATGCGGTAGTAGCGGTTGTCCAGCCCGCGGTAGTTGCCGCAGGCGCGGATGAGCACGCCGCGCTGTTCCATCCGCTCCCGCAGAGGGATCTCTGTCTCCGTGCGGAACAGGATATAATTTGCCTCCGACGGGAAAACGCACAATCCCAACCGGGCAAGGTTTTCCGAAAGCCAACGCCGCTCCGTTTGAATCAGGCGCCGCATGCGCTCCAAATATCCCTGCTCCTGCAACGCGGCGACCCCCGCCGCCTGTGCCGGGATGGACACGCCCCACGGCTGCCCGCAGGAGAAAATCCGTTCCGCCAAGTCCCTGTTTCCACAGAGGCCATACCCCAGGCGCAGGCCCGGCATGGCAAAGCTCTTTGTAAACGCCTTGAGGATCACGGCATTTGCCCCTGTTTCCAGCACATCCTTTAGCGTATTCTGCTCTGGATGTTCCAGGAACTCGTTGAAACATTCGTCCACCACAAGGAGAATACCGGCTTCTTCACAGCGCTTCCAGATTTCCTGCAACAGCGCCGGAGACACTGTCCGTCCCGTGGGATTGTTGGGATTGCAGAGGAAGAGCAAATTGATCTCCGGTGTCAGCTGCTGTAAAAATGCTTCGGGCAACACAAATCCCTCGCTCTCCTGCAAAGGAAAATACGCGATGGAACAATCCATCGAGCGGAGCGCCTGCTCGTACTCTGCAAAGGTCGGCTCTAGCAGCAGCGCCCTTTGGGGATGCGTTGCTGCGACGATCCGAAAAATCAGATCCGCCGCACCGTTTCCACAGACGATCTGTTCCGCTGGGATGCCCTCATACGCCGCAAGCGCTGCACGCAATTCCCGGCAAAGTGGGTCTGGATACTGCGTACATTGCTGCAACGCATCCGCCGCCGCGCGGACAGTCCCCGGCGGCATCCCCATCGGGTTGATGTTCGCAGAAAAATCGAGCGGTTCCTGTTTCATTTTCTGACGCGCGGAATATACGTCGCCGCCGTGTATCAGATGCATAGCCAGCCTCCCAAAATTCCGATTCCCAGGCGCATAACAAGCAAAAGGGCCAGCGCCAGGAAAGACGCCGCATAAAGCAGCCGGTTTGCCCGGCGGATATCCTCTGTACAGATGGGCCGCAGATTGTCCCCGATCGTCGGCTTTTTGTAGAGCGTTCCAAAGTAATAGGCGTCGCCCGCCAGCTGGACGCGCAGAGCGCCTGCGCAGGCCGCTTCCGTCTGCGCACTGTTTGGGCTGGCGTGCTTGCGGCAATCCCGTTTATAGATGCGCGCCGCATTCCTCCCATCCATGCCGAGCAAATATGCAGAGACCACCAGCAGCCAGGCCGACAACCGCGCCGGAATCCAGTTGAGTACATCGTCCAGCTTGGCCGCTGCCCAGCCAAAATAGAGATACCTTTCGTTTTTATATCCAACCATGGAGTCCATGGTATTGACCGCTTTGTAAAATAACCCGAGCGGTGCGCCGCCTAAGGCCAAAAACAACAGCGGGGCGATCTCCCCGTCCGAAGTGTTTTCCGCGACCGTCTCGACGGCCGCCTTGGTCACGCCTTCCTCTGTGAGCGCCTGCGTATCGCGCCCCACGATCATGGAAACCGCCTGCCGCGCGCCGGGCAAATCGTTCGCGCGCAGCCGGTCGTAGACCTTCATGCTCTCCACCCGGAGCGCCTTCGCCGCCAAAAGCTGGTAACAAAGCAGTGTTTCCAAAACAAACCAAAGCCCGGGATGAAGCGCATATGCCGCCCACAAAAGCAGGACTCCCGCTCCGCTGGTAAAGAGAGGTACTAACACAGCCAAAAAAACGCCCGCCAAACGCTCCCCTTTGGGCGTTTTGGGGAACAAACCGCGCAGGAGCCTTTCCAATCGGGCGATCAGCCAGCCAATGGCGCGCACCGGATGCGGCATCCAATGGGGGTCGCCAAAACAGAGGTCCAACAGGAAGCCCAAAGGTAGCGGCAACAAAAACAACCAGGCTGTCATGGGGTTCCCTCCCGTTTGAGGCAGGTGGCAATCCCACAGAAGACCCGGTCGACGCGCGCAGCCCTTTCCGCCAACATGCAGCAAACACGCCCCGTTTCCTCGCGCCATGCCCGCTCAAAGGCGTCCACCGGCACCACACCGCATCCAATCTCGTCGCAGACGACGGCGACGGCGGGATTCTCCTGCAAAAGCGCTTCAACTTCCCGCATGGGCTCCCGCCCCTCTTCCAGCAGCTTGCGGATCTCCAAATGCAGGGCGGCGAGGATCGGTTTCCGCTGTGCATCCGCCAGTGTATATGCAACGTCGGAGGATGTGTATCCCGTCTGCTGTAGGAGCCAGTACAATTTCCCCTGGTACGCTCCGCCTATGACCAGCCGCATACGGCTCCCTCCTTTTTCAAATCCATTTTTGTAAAAGCACCATTCCAGCGAGCAGCGCCAGTTCGCACGATTGCAAAAACCAGCCCGCTACATCGCCGGTCGTCCCTCCAAATTCTTTGCAGGAAACATGATGATAATACCCAAACACTCCTAGGGCGAGCAAAAGCACCGCCGCCCCCACGAACGTTCCAAACAGGAGCATCGCTCCGCCGCACAGGATTAGGTAACCGAATAAGACCCATGCCGTGCGCTTTTTGGCGGCCGCATGGGAGAACATCGCCAACAGGCCGCTGTTCTTTGCACAGGGAAACCGCACGACCGATAGGCCGCTCAACGTTCTGGAAAGGACAAATCCCAAAGCCAACATCCATGTATACCGGCCCTGCGGATACCACTCCATCCAGAAACAAAAGGTGAGCAGAAAATACAGGCCGCAGCCGATGACGGCAAACGCGCCGCTGTTGGAGTCCTTTAGAATTTCGAGCTTTCGCTCCTGTGGCTGCCGGGAACTCAGGGCGTCCAGCGTGTCGCAAAAGCCATCCAAATGGATTCCCCCGGTGATCAGCACAGGAAGCGCCGTAGCGACCCCGGAAAAGAGCGCCGCCCCAATCTGCAAACGCCCGGCCAACCAGACCCAACCGCAGAGCAACAGGCCAATCGCCAGACCGATCAAGGGGAAAAAACACATGACATAGCGCATATCCTCTTCCTGCCATTCGGTGCGCGGCATGGGGATGCGCGAATACATGGAGAAGGCGATCAGGCAGGACTTCATCAGGTGCACAGCCGTTCCCTCCCTTTCTGTACAATGGGGATCCCACAGACCACCTCAACGGCAGCGTCTGCTCTCTGCGCCAGAGCCGCATTCAGGCGCGCCAAACGTGCAATGTAAGCCTGCGTGGATGGGTCGTACGGAGTGCCATCCGAAAAAATTTCATTGGAAACGACGACGATGTCCGCCGCCGTGGAACAGAGGCGCTCGATCCCCCGTAAAATGGCTTCCTGCGCATGTTCCCCTGCCCCTTCCGGACAAAAGCACTCATTTGCCAAGAGGTTGGACAGGCATTCCAACAATATTGCGGAATTCTTTGGAACAACAAGCGTCTCCAAAGCAAAAGGATATTCCAGCGTCAGAAATCCTTTCCCTTTTCGCATGGCGCGGTGGCGCTCCACGCGCGCCCGGCTTTCCGCATCCTGCGCCAACATGGTTGCAAGATACCATTTCGGGGACGCCGGCGACCGGAGAAGCAGGTTTTCCGCATAGGCGGATTTCCCGCTGGCCGCACCGCCCGTAACCAAAACAAACACCGGTTGTCCCTCCCTCAGTGCAACGGCTGATAGGGCTCAATGGAAATTTGCTCAAACGTCCGCATCGTGCCGTATACCGCACAAGCCATGTCCAAAAGCGGCAGGGCCGCCACCGCACCGGTGCCTTCTCCCAAGGTCATATTCGCCGTTAAAAAGGGGGTTAACCCCAGCTCCTGCAAAAGCAGGCGGGCCGCCGGCTCCCCGGATACATGGGAGGCAAGCATATAATCCACCACTGCAGGACACATGCGGGCGGCAAGCAAAGCGGCCGCCGCCGAGATGAAGCCGTCGATCACCACGGGCATCTGCATAGCCGCACCGCCGAGAAATGCCCCAGCCATTCCCGCCAAATCGAGTCCACCGACCTTTTGCAAAACATCGAACGCATCCGATGGGTCTGGCGCATTGCACGCAATCGCGCGGCGGACCGCAAGCCTCTTGCGCGCCAAGCCCTCGGAGGAAAGTCCCGCGCCCCTGCCCGTGACCTCTTCCGGAGGCAGGCCCAGCAGGACCGAAGCCACCGCGCTGCTGGTCGTCGTATTGCCGATGCCCATCTCTCCCGTGGCGACAATCCGGTATCCCTGTTGTTTGAGGTCCTGCATCAGATCGATCCCAACCTCCAAGGCCTTTACCGTCTCTTCCCTTGTCATGGCCGGGCCCTTGGTCATGTTGCGCGTTCCGTGAGCGACCTTGCGGGGAAGGATGTTTTCCCCTGTAACCGCACACTTTACGCCGATGTCCACGGGAAACACATCCGCATGGGCGACGCGCGCCATTTTGCAAACGCTGGTGTCCCCCTTGGAGAGATTCTCCGTGACCACCGCCGTAACCTCTTGCCCGGTCTGGGTCACGCCCTCTTCCACCACACCGTTGTCCGCGCAGAAGACGGCAACGGCACGGCGGCTGAGGTCTACCTCCACCGTGCGCGTCATCCCGGCGATGCGCGCAACCGCCTCTTCGAGCAGCCCCAATCCGCGCAAGGGCTTTGCGATGCTATCCCAACGCCGCCAAGCCTCTTCTTCGATCGAACGATCCGCAGGAACAATCCGGCGAAGCGTCTCCTCCAATGTCATGATTTTTGCGCCTCCTCATATTGTACACACGCCGCCAAAAAACGTTGGGCCCAGCGTGGGTTGGAACAAAAATGTATGTGTGGAAAACCGGCAAACAGCGTTTCAGCCGCATGGATGCAGGGCCATGTCCGGCCGTTGGATGCCTTTTCCGCCTGGAATGCATTCCCGCTGTCCGTGCTCTCCCAATAGTGAAACTCATGGGTGGGGATGCGCTCCCCAGCCTTGCAAAGGAGATTATCCCTAAGAGCGGTCAACGTCGCATAGCCGAAGCGTTGCAGCCGGTTAGTCCTCTTGCCATCCGCTGCAATCGCCCCCACCATTTGATGGGAAATCCCCTGCGCGTCCTCCAGCGTCCGATGCAGATATAAGAATCCGCCGCATTCCGCCACACACGGCATCCCGTCCTGTACGGCGGCGCGCACGCTCTCCCGCATCGAATCGTTGCGCTCCAATTCCGCCGCGTGAAGCTCCGGATACCCGCCGCCCAGCAGCATCCCTCTGCATCCCGGCGGCAAGGCGGCGTCCGTCAGAGGGCTAAACAAACAAAGCTCCGCCCCCAGGCGCTCCAACAACCGCAGGGAATCCGCATAATAAAAGCAGAACGCCCGGTCGCGCGCTACGGCAATCCGCGGACGGCCACGTCCCCTCTCTGGAAGCTCCAAACCCTCTTGCGAAAGCGGCTCCGCTTGTTGCGCGACGGCAAGAAGGCCGTCTAAATCGACGGTGCGCTCCGCTTGTTCCGCCAAACAGTCCATCTTCTGTTGAAGCTTGTCCACCTCCGCCGCCGTGACCAGCCCGAGGTGGCGGCTCTCCAAAACAGCCGCATCCATCTTCGGCAAAAAGCCCAGGGACCGGATTCCAAATTCCTGCTCCAGACGCTGCTGCAAAGCGGGATACAAGCTTGGAGACAACCGGTTCCAGATAACGCCTGCAATCCGACTGTCCGTCCGATAGGTCAGGAAGCCTTTCACCTGCGCCAATAGGGATTGTGCCGCACCTCGTCCATCCACAATCAGAACGACCGGCGTCCGGGTCGCGCGCGCCAAGTCATAACTCCCTGCGCGTTCGGTGAAACCGATCCCGTCGTAATAGCCCATCGCTCCCTCCAACAGGGAAAATGCCGCTCCCCGCGCATGTTCCAGAAGGATCTGCCGGACCATGTCCTCCCCCAACAGGAAAAGATCCAGATTGGTGGAAGGAACGCCGAGCACTTCCCGATGAAACATAGGGTCAATGTAATCCGGCCCGCATTTAAATGCTGCAAGGTGCAGGCCCCGGCGGTGGAAAGCACGCAGAATGGCACACGTCACCGTTGTCTTTCCTGCGCCGCTGGACGGCGCTGCAAACAGGACGCGCGGTGCATAGACGGTCATAGTCCCGCCCCCTGTCCGCTCAGGATATACACCGGATTTTGTCCAAGCATCATATGATAGCCTCCAGCGCGCTTTGCACGGGAAGCCGTAATCTGCGAAACGGCGACATCCACGAAGCCGAGCGCTTCCAACGCCTGCATGGACGCCGCCACCGTCTCCAACGTAATCGCATTGATTACCACCCGCACATACGGGTTCCTCTGCAAAGCCAGCCGAAGAATTTCGTCTATGTTGCCGCCGCTCCCACCGACAAAAACGCAGTCGGGCGCAGGCAATCCGTCCAACACTTCCGGCGCAGCCCCATGGACAACGCGCAAATTCGTGCATGCAAATTGCCGCCGGTTCTGCTCGATCAATTGGCATGCGTCCGCATCCTTTTCCACCGCATACACCATGCCGCGGGCCGCCTGCAACGCCATCTCAATGGACACCGAACCGGTCCCCGCGCCAATATCCCAGGCGATGCTCTCCCGCTGCAAGCGAAGCCGGGAAAGCGAGATACACCGGACTTCGGATTTAGTCATCGGCGTGTTTCCCCGGATGAACCGCTCATCCGGCAAGCCGAATGCAAGAGTGTCATTGGACAAAGGCGCGGGGTTCTGGATGAGAAGGGCGCTGAGAGGATCAAATGTCTGCCCGGACAACCGCTCCGCTGGACCGGTCGTAATGGCCTCCTCCGGATATGAAAGCCGTTCCCCCACCGATACGGTCACGCCGCCCAGCCCAGCCCGGCAAAGCGCTTTGCACAGTTCCTGCGCCGAAACCTTTCCCGCCAGGACAAAGACCTTTTCATGGGTGCGCACCTCTCCCGCCAGGTTGCAAGCCTGCCCGTGCGCGCTCACAAGGCGCACGTCCTCCCAAGGGGTATGCAGCTTGGCGCAGAGGTAGGCTACCGTGCTGATGCCGCAGCATTCCTCGATCAAATGCTCTGGAAACAAACTGCGCAGCTTTTTCGCCCCGCTGTAAAAGCCCACATCGCCGGAGAACACCACGCCGATCGTTTGGAACTCCGGGTGTTCTTGGAGATAGGCAGCGATCTTTTCCGGAGCCGTTGCTGCGAATCGACGGCAGGTAAGCTCTGGGAAAGCGTCGAGCATCCGCTGGGCGCCGATCAGACAGTCACAGTTCTTTAAGATGTTCCATGCGCCAATGGTCAAGGTATCCCGATTCCCCATGCCGATTCCTACCAGCCAAATCTTCTTTGCCATGCCTACCACCGCCTTTTCTCTCTTTATCGGGAGTTTATCATAAATCGCTTACACAACTTTTGCCAAAGCACCTCAAATGAATCCCCTGGAACTTGGGGCGGCCGCCCGATCACGATGGTGCGCGCCCCCGCTTTCTGTGCTGCACGGAGCTTTTCCCAAAAGCCGCCCGCTTTTCCGGATTCCTTGGTCACCAGAACCTGAATGTCGAGCTGGTGGAGCAAGGCGAGGTTCAGCTCCTCGGAAAAAGGTCCCTGCATACAAATCAGATGCCCCGGCGTCCATCTGAGCGACAACGCCTTCCGCACGGCCTCTTCCGTAGGGAGCATCCGCACAAAGGACCGTTCTGCATAGTCCGGGACTTCCGTAAAAGCCGAAAGCTCTTTTGACCCGGTCGTCAATAAGATATTTCCCGGCAAGTTCTTGAGCGATTGCGCCGCTTCCTGCGCGGTGGAGACATAGAGACAATCTTCCCGCCAGCCATCTTCAGACTCTTCACGCAAAAGGCGCAGATACTCCGTCCCCGTCTCCCGGCAGGCGCCTCGGATATGTTCCGTGGCCAAAGCTGCGTATGGATGCGTGGCGTCCACCACACACTCGACGGGATGTGCCCGCAAAAACGCGATGATTTCCTCCCGGTCCATCCGCCCCTGTAGGATGGAGGCGTGCGCATGTTCTAAAAGCGTCTCGCCGTATGCGGTTGCAACACTGACATAGAAGGAAATCCCATGCGCGGAAAGGCGTTCGGCCAACCGCCTCCCCTCGCTGGTCCCTGCAAACAGCAAAATTTGTGGCGCCATGCTTCTTCCTCCATCAGGTTCGATAGCCGCGCGGCGTCACCAAGCGGCCGTTGAGGATCTTGGTCTGGGAGTTGCCGATGAATACCGTCGTAAACATGTCTGCTCGGTATTCCTGCAATTCCTCCAAGGTCATCAACGCATGGGACTCCCCCGCACGTCCAATCTCCCGCACAACCCCCGCAGGGGTCTCCGCCTGGCGGAACCGCCGGACAATCTCACAGGCCCTGCGGAGATAATCTGCGCGTTTCTTGCTCGACGGGTTGTACAGGCACAGGACAAAATCCGCCTCCGCCGCGCAAGCCAACCGCTTCTCAATCAATGGCCAAGGGGTCAAGAGGTCGCTCAGGCTGATGACGGCAAAGTCGTGGGAAAGAGGCGCTCCCAATAGCGCAGCACCGCTGCACGCGGCCGTCACCCCCGGGACCACCTCGATGTCCAACTGGGGATAGGCCTCCGCCGCCTCCAACGCTGGGCTTGCCATCCCATAAACGCCCGCGTCGCCGCTGCAAACCAAGGATACGGTCCGCCCGGTTAGCGCCTGTTCCACCGCCAACCGGCAGCGCTCCACCTCGCCGCGCATCGAAGTGGTCAAAAACGATTTTTCAGGGAAAAGAGGGCGGACCAGATCGACGTAAGCGGTATACCCCACGATCAACTCGCTGCGCTCCAAGGCAGCCTGCGCACGCTGGGTCATCTGCGTCGCCTCTCCCGGACCGATTCCAACAATATAGAGTCTCATAGCATCCCCTCTTTCCACTAAAATCGAATCACCAGCGGCGCGGCCGCCACTGCGACGGTCACACCCGAAAATACTTGTTTTCCCACGAGAAGCGCTCCGCCGCTCCCCAGTACGGCTGCGCGCTCGCAAACATTGTCCACGCCGACCGTATTTTGCACAAATGCAGACCCCGTAAAGCGGCCTTTTGCCCTCGTTAGCTGCTCCGCCGAGAAAAAATTACAGACAAGGCAATTTGCTTTACAGAACTCCAAAAGCCCGATTTCATCGCATTTTTTGTCGATGGACGCAACATTTTGCACGCTTTCCATGTAAAGGTATTTCCCTTGTAAGGTGGAATCAACCGCTTTTTGTATCTTGATCGGTTCTGTCCCTCTTTTGCAGCCAATTCCAAGCGTCAAAATCCTTGGAAGAAGCCAACAGGTCGTCTGAAACGTCTCTTCATACGTAAGGGATATGCGGATTCCGACTTTACCTTCCTTCGCAGGAACGATTCCTTTTGGAAGCGTCCCCTCCACTGGAAAGTCACTATGGAACCCCACCGGTTCCCCATTGAGCAGCGCGGCGGAAACGGCTTTTGCCGCATTGGGACGCACGACCAGGAATCCCTGATCCGCCGCCCATGTATCCACCGCAAATACATCGTTCCCATCGGTTGCCGTAGTGACAGCCGCCTGTGCTCCAATTGCAGCGGCGATCCGCCGGGCGAGCGCATTGGCTCCCCCCACATGCCCGGATACAAGCGGTATGGCAAACCGTCCGCAGTCGTCCACAGCCACTACCGCCGGATCGGTAAATTTGCTCCTTAAATGCGGTGCAACACTGCGGACTGCAATGCCACAGGCGCTGACAAAGATGAGCGCATCCGCCTGTCCAAAGGAGCGCGCTGTCCAATCTGCAAGCGAATCCAAGGCCGCAACGCCATTTTTCGCGTATTTTTCCGGCGCACTTACGGTACAAATATCCCCTCCGTCGCGGAAAAACTCCGCCAACCGCTGCGCCAACCGGACGCCGCTGGCGGTGAATGCGATACACTCAATCCGCATGGGGCGCGCCTCCGGTTTTCGCTGCGCGGTATCCGTGGGAGAAATCGGGCGCGTAGAGTTTTGAGCGGTCGTACTGCGTTCCAAGGAATCCGCCGACCAAAATCAACGCCGTTTTGGTAATCCCATTTTCCGAAGCCATCTGTGGGAGGTCGTCCACCGTGCCGCGGACCACCTTTTCGTCCGGCCAAGTCGCCTTATAGACAATGGCTGCGGGCGTGTCCTTTGCATATCCGCCCTCCAGGAGCTGCTCCCGCAGGCCTTCCAAATAGGAGGTGCTCAAAAAAACGACCATGGTCGCACCGTGCTTCGCAAAGCTGGCGACCGACTCCTTTTCCGGGACCGGCGTCCGCCCGGCCATCCGCGTGATCACAACGGACTGCGAGACGCCCGGCAGCGTATATTCCGCGTGCAGCGCAGCGGCCGCCCCACAGAATGAGCTGACCCCCGGCACCACTTCATACGGTACACCGGCGGCATCTAAGGCATCCATTTGCTCCCGGATGGCGCCGTACAAGCACGGATCTCCTGTGTGCAGCCGGACCACCTTTTCCCCTGCCCGTTCCGCTGTCAGAAGCACGTCCAGCACCTCTTCCAGGGTCATCCGGGCACTGTCATAGACTTTGCAGCCGGATTTCGTATAGGTCGTGAGGATTTCCGGATTCACCAGGGAACCGGCATAGACCACCGTATCCGCTTCTTCTAGCAGCCGTGCGCCCCGCACCGTAATCAAATCAACGGCGCCGGACCCCGCTCCGACAATATGAATCATTCGATTTCCTCTCCTTTCAGGCGTTGCAACAATCCATCTACCTCTGCGGTTTGCCCCAAAAGGCCAAATGCATTGGAAAACAAGACCGCTCCAACCGTCAGCTGTCCGCGGACGCGGGCGTTTATATGAAAATGTATCTTTTGTATGAGGCTGTCCATCACAGGGGACAGCAACTGTTCTTTTTGCAAGAGTTCAAACGCTTCATCCGTTGTGACGCAGTCCATCAGCTTTCCTGCCAACACTGGGGAAACGCCGCAGAGCGCAGCATGGGCGGTGATAATCTCCATCCGGGCATCCGCGTAACGGGAATGGGTATTCATCACGCCACCGGCCAGCTTGACCAGCTTTCCCGCATGCCCCACCAGCAAAAGCCCCTCAAAGCCGAATTCCACCGCCATGTCCAGCAGCTCCCCAATGTAATTGCTGCACGAGACGGCACGGCAAGGGAGGCGCATCTGTTCCCGCAGAAAGGTTTCTCCGTAATTTCCGGGTACCGCCACAACCGTACGCGCCCCCAAGGTGCGCAACTGCCGGAGCTCCGTCCGGATGGTATCGACCAGCGCGCGTTCGCTCATCGGCTCCACAATCCCGCTAGTCCCCAGGATGGAAATCCCCCCGGTGATCCCCAGCCGGGGATTAAAGGTCTTTTCCGCAAGCCGTTTCCCCTCCGGTACGGAAAGGGTCACCTGCCAACCGCCGGTATACCCATAGGTTTCCCCAACCTCCTGCAAAACGTTGGCGATCATCCGGCGCGGGCCGGGATTGATGGCCGCCTCCCCAACGGCGCAAGCAAGCCCCGGGCGCGTCACCCGGCCAATGCCCTCTCCGCCGGCAATATATACCCCCTTGTCCGCACGGCGCACTTCTGCAAATACCCATACGCCGTCCGTCACATCGGGATCGTCCCCGCTGTCCTTTTGCACCGCGCAGGAAACAGACTCCTCCGAAAGCCGGATATGGCCGACTGGCAATTGCAAAAGAACCCCCTTCGGTGTAGAAAGCGCCACCTGATCGACACGCTCACCGGAAAGCAGCATCTGCGCGGCGGCCTTTGCCGCTGCCGCTGCACAGCTGCCGGTGGTATAACCACACCGCAGGCGCTTCTGGTCCCGGTAAACATATTCCTCCAGCTTCATGGGCGGTCCTCCTGCGAATAAAAAACGCCATTCAGTCACTCGCATGACCGAATGGCGTGAATGGCGGAAATCATGGGCGCAGTCCTTCTGCTCCCACTGTGGTTCCTTCAGCCACGCGCACTCCAGTACCGTGGAGTCGCATGAAGCATATAGGCAGGTATTCTGGCTCATACATCTCTGCAACACTCCACCTTCCCGGTTTCCCAGTGGTTTTTGGAGCTCGCTCCGTATTCACAGCAACGGACTTGCGCGGGAATCACACCCGCTTCCCTTTTCAGCCCCTTTCCTGGAAAGGAGCACCTATATCCTGTGCCCTATTTTAAACGGATTTCTATATTTTGTCAACCGGCCGGTCCAGATGCACATCCAATTGTGGAAATGGAATGTGAATTCCCTCGCGGTCAAATGCCAGTTTCACATCCTCCTGCATCTGATAGTAAAGCGTCCAGTAATCGTCCGTTTTGCACCAAACGCGCACCAGCATTTGGATACAACTGTCCTTATGTTCCTCCACGGCGATCAATGGCTCTGGATCCCGCTCGACCAAAGGATTCTTATCCGTCAGTTCTTGAAGCACCTCTTTTACTTTTGAAAGATCGTCTTCGTATCCCACCGAATAGCGCAAATCCAACCGCCGTGTTTTCATCGCCGTATAATTTATAATTGTACTGACGGTAATGGTCGAATTCGGGATAACGATCTCCTTGTTGTCAAAGGTCCGAAGGGTTGTGAACATCATCTCAATGCGCTCCACTGTGCCTTCTACATTGTCTACCAAGAGGTAATCCCCCACTGCAAAGGGCTTTGTAAAAACGATCTGTGCACCGCTGGCGATGTTGGTCATATTTTCCTTTAACGCTAAGCCAACGGTCACTCCTGCCGCACCAATCGCCGTGATCATTGGCCCGACGGGAACCCCCAACTGCGACAGGGCCATAATGCTGATGATAATCTTCGCCGCTGCATTCGCCAGGGAACACAAGAATGTAACGATCCCAGTCTCTGTGCGGGCTCGTGTCATCGTGCGCTTGATTAAGCGCACTACCACGTTGCTCAGCCACCATCCGCCGGCAAAGATTAGCGCGGCGCCAATTACATTGGGCAACATATCTAAGAGCCATGTTAAAAACTTTTGCCAAACATCTTCAAATGACATTTCGATCGCATCCCTTTCGAAAAGATTTGCCACACTCGCTTTAACAATTCCTATTATATTAAACAAAGTCTTGCAAAAAATTTCGCACAAGAATTTATATGTTTTGTATATATTTTTTAAACTATATTGCGTTTTTTACAAATAAATGGTATGGTATAGATAAATCCACAGCGATTCGTGTTTGCAAAATTTCCAGGGCATCAGCTTTTTGCATCAAAACGCCAATTTGCGGATGGCTGCGGCTTGAAAATTCATTCCAGCAATTGGAGAATGGAGGAATCGTATGGAAAGCAGAGCGATCAAAATTAAATCCCCTAAGAACAGCAAAATCTCGATCAAAGTGATCCCGGGTCATTTTGCCACCAATCACTCGCATATCAACTATTATATTGATATGACCAGTATCAAGCACCGCCATGCAATGGCTTATGAAGCGGCAGCGACCATGGCGATGAAGTACGAAAACAACACCATGGTAGACACAATCGTATGTATGGATGGCTGTGAGGTTATCGCCGCTTTCTTAGCGCGCTATCTTTCTAAATCTGGCATCATGTCCATGAACGATAAGAGCGACATCTGCATCATCACCCCGGAATTCAATACCAACGGGCAGATGATTTTCCGCGACAATATCCAGCCGATGGTCTGGCAAAAGAACATTCTCCTCCTGGTGGCTTCCGCAACCACCGGCAAAACCATCAACCGATCCCTGGAATGCATCAAATACTATGGAGGCAATGTGATCGGAATCTCCGCCATTTTCAGCGCAATCACCGAAATGGGCGGTGTGCATGTCGATACCATCTTTACTCCCGAAGATATTCCAAACTACCAAACCTATGCTTTTAAAGATTGTCCGGACTGCCAGCAGAAGCGCAAGATCGACGCCATTGTAAACAGTTACGGGTATTCAAAAATTTGACCGGCCTTGGTTTGGCGCTACTTTAAAAAAAAAGGGGCACCAAGCCGTTTGGACTATAAAAAACCGCTGCCATGCAAAAAGCACTGGCAGCGGTTTTTTATTGACAGGATCGAATAACAGCCACCGCGTCCTCGATATATCGGGACATCGGCTTTTCTACAACACCGGCCACATGCACATGGCACTGCTCCACGGGGATCAACACCTTTTGCGCAGGGCTTTCAGAAACTGCCGACGCCATTGCCGGGGTAATTTCACCCCACAGGGAATTTGCCACCATCATCCCGATTGGGCCGGCAACTACATCCGCATGTTTCACATTACAAATCACGGCGTTTTCGCCCGTCGCGCCGACATTTGCCCCCGCCTTAAGCATAGCCGACGTTGCAAGGGAATTGGTGCCGACGGCAACAATCTGCACGTCTGGCAATTCGGAACGAATGCGCTCTACGAGGCTTCTCCCTATGCCGCCTCCCTGTCCGTCGATTACGACAATCCGCATATCGCTTCTCCCTTCCCGCCGTTATTTATGATAGAGCTTTTTGGTCTGGTACTTCGGTTCGCAGGTCAGATTGACGCCCAATTTGCGGAAGGTGGTCTCATCCACCGGGGAAAGGATCACCGAAGAGTGGGCTTCGCATCCGCGCAATTTCGGCAACTGGCGGAGCGCCAACTCTGCGGTTGGATTGGTAGCAGCACAGATGGAAAGAGCGATTAAGATTTCATCTGTATGGAGACGTGGGTTCAGGTTCCCCAAATGCCTCGTTTTTAAATTCTGGATGGGTTCAATGACAATCGGAGAAATCAGCGGCATGGTATGGCTGATCCCCCCCAGATGCTTGAGTGCGTTCAGCAGCACCGCAGCGGAGGCCCCCAAGAGCGAAGAGGTCTTCCCTGTGATGATTTTACCATCCCCCAATTCAATGGCCGCAGCAGGCATGCCGGTCTCTTCTGCACGTTCCAAGGCGGGGCGCACCACATGGCGGTCCTCCACCGTAACGCCCGCCTGGTTCATCACAAGTTCCAGTTTATATACAACGTCTTCCGCAATGCGCCCCTGCCGCTGCTCGCACATCGCGTGGTAATACCGGCGGACAATCTCCTGTTTGGATGCCTCCCGGCAAACCTCATCGTCAATGATGCAATTTCCCGCCATATTGACGCCCATATCCGTCGGCGACTTATAGGGGCTGCTTCCGGTGATCTTTTCCAGAATGGCATTCAAAACCGGGAACACCTCCACATCGCGGTTGTAATTGACCGTGGTCTCCCCATAAGCCTCCAAATGGAACGGATCGATCATGTTGACGTCATTGAGATCGGCCGTCGCCGCCTCATACGCCAGATTGACCGGATGCTTCAGCGGCAGATTCCAAATCGGGAACGTCTCGAATTTGGCATATCCCGCTTTGATGCCATGCTTGTATTCATGGTAGAGCTGTGAAAGGCAGGTCGCCATTTTTCCGCTGCCCGGCCCAGGAGCCGTCACCACCACCAGCGGACGCGAGGTTTCCACATACTGATTCTTGCCAAAGCCTTCGTCGCTGACGATATGGGGGATATTGGACGGATACCCCTCAATCGGATAGTGCAGATATACCTTTACGCCCAACTGCTCCAAGTGGTTTTTAAAGGCATCCGCTACGGGTTGCCCTGCATACTGGGCAATTACTACACTTCCCACATAGAGGCCGATGTCCCGGAACGCATCGATCAGACGCAGAACATCCGCATCGTAGGTGATGCCGATGTCCCCACGCATTTTACTTTTCTCGATGTCCGTCGCATTGATGACAATCACGATTTCCACTTGATCGGAAAGATGCAGAAGCATCTTCATCTTGCTGTCCGGCTGGAATCCCGGCAACACGCGCGAAGCGTGAAAATCGTCGAACAGTTTCCCGCCCATCTCTAAGTACAGCTTGTTGTCAAACATGGAAATGCGCTCGGAAATATGCTTCGATTGTGTCTCCAAATATTTGTCGTTATCAAACCCTACTGCTTTCATGTTCTACCTCTCTCATCATTTCCCTTTAAGACCTCAATAATACTCATATTATAGTAAAAGCACGGAGAGAATGCAACTTCCTGCAAAAAGATTCTCAAATTTTAGTGCTCCCAAAAGGCAGCCACGGCCTGTTCCAATTCGGGAGCCGAACGCACCGTCTGAAAATGCTGCCAATGTGTGGGGAACAAGTTTCGGTAGGATGCGGTGGAAAAGCGGCTGTCGATCAGCAGGACCACTCCGCGGTCCTGCTCGCCGCGGATCACACGCCCTGCCGCTTGCAAAACCTTGTTCATCCCTGGATATTGATAGGCAAAGGCAAACCCTTCCCCGTTTGTCCGGTCATAGTAAGCGCGCAGGATCTCCTGCTCTGCGTTCACCTGCGGCAGTCCAACGCCGACGATCGCCGTGCCGATCAACCGCTCCCCGCGCAGATCGATCCCCTCTGCATAAATGCCGCCCAATACGCAAAACCCCAGCAAGGTCCCTTCCGGCTCCACATCAAAACGGTTGAGGAATTCCATCCGTGCTTCTTCGTCCATACCAGCGGTCTGCAAAAGGGTTTGCACCTCTGGGTAACGCTCCCGGAAAACACGGTACACTTCGTTCATATAGGAGTAGGACGGGAAATAGGCCAAATAATTTCCCTGCCTCCCCTGTAACATGGCATAAAGCAATTCCGCGACAGGATGGAGGCTGCGCGCCCGATCCCGATATTTGGTGCTGACCCGGTCGTCGATAAAGAGCCCCAGGTGGGCCGGATCGAACGGGGAGGGCAGCACATATTTCTTTGTGGTGTCATCCCCGCCGAGCACCGAAGTAAAATAGTCCAACGGGGAAAGTGTGGCAGAAAAGAAAATGGACGCACGGCCGCGCTGCATCGCCTTGTCCAGCAAGGGCGACGGATCCAGACAGAGGAGCTTCACTGTTACATCGCTCCCGCTGACCGTCACGTAGGTGACAAAGTGATCGTCGTAGAGCTCCGCAATCCGCAGAAAAAACAATGCGTCAAAATAGAGCTGCAACAGGAGCGGATCGGTCCGGGAATGGCGGTGCTCCTCCGCCCACTCCTCCCAGCAAGAAATAAAGCGGTTCAGAGCGGTCAGGAGTTCTTTGGGCGCTTCTTCCTGCGTAAGCGTTCGGGATTCCCCGCACGCCTTGCGCAGAGTAAGCATCTCGGTGTTCACGGCGCCCAGTGCACGGAAAAGCTTGCGCTCTTCCTTTCCAACGAGCCTCCTTGCCTGCAACACGGTGGATTTGTGCAGCGCCGCCGAATACATGTCGCGGGAGCGGTCGACCAGGTTGTGCGCCTCATCCACCAAAAAGACATACTCGCCTGGGCTTTCCCCAAAAAAGCGCTTCAGATACACCACCGGGTCGAACAGATAATTGTAGTCACCGATGATGGCGTCGCACCAAAGGGCGGCGTCCAAAGAGAGTTCAAACGGGCACACTCGATGTTTTTGCGCGCAGGCCTCCACCGCTTCCCGGGTCACCGCCTCGCAATCGTGGACCAGCTCATACAGTGCTTGGTTGGCGCGGTCATAGTAGCCGTTCGCATAGGGGCAGGCTTCCGGGTTGCAATCCCTCTGTTCCAAAAAGCAGATTTTGTCCTTGGCGGTCAGCGTGATGGTCTTGAGCCGCAAGCCCTGATCCCGCATCTGGGCAAACGCATCCTCTGCCGCCCTGCGCGTGACCGTCTTAGCGGTCAGATAGAAAATGCGCTCTGCTTTCCCCTCGCCCATCGCTTTGACGGCTGGGAACAAGGTTGAAACTGTCTTCCCAATGCCGGTCGGAGCCTGACAGAACAGCCGGCCTTTTGCCGCAATGGTTCGATAGACCGCCACCGCCATTTGCCTCTGCCCGGCGCGGTATGTAGCAAAGGGAAACGCCAACGCCCGGATGGACTGGTCGCGCACCGATGTCCAATCCCGTTGGATGGCCGCCCATTTCTCATATTGATCGAGAAGATCCAGATAAAACGCTTCCAGTTCTTCAGCAGTATACACCCGCTGGAAGCGCCGGATCTCCTCTGTGTCCACCTGAAAATAGGTGAGCTGTACGGAGATCCGCTCCAGATTCTCTTGCAGGCAATAAAAATAGGCGTAGCACATCGCCTGTCCCCAATGCGCCCGGTTGAAATCCTCTGTAATCATCGTGAGCGGGGCTCCAGTCGTCTTGATCTCGTCGACCGTCACCCCAACGGCATCCGTAATCACGCCGTCGGCCCTTCCCTCCACCCGATAGAGAAATCCATGGCGCTCCGTCTGCTGGGAAAGGAACACCTCTGCGCGGTACGACGGTCCTCCCGCCTTTTGCAGGCGGCGATGAATGCGCGCTCCCTCGCTGGCCCGGTCTATACCGCCGAACCGGTTGTCCAAGCTGCCGCTCTGCAACAAAAACTCCGCCAGCTTTTTGACCGAGATGCGAATCTCATAGGCCATCGGTCTCCCTCCTTCGTCCGCTGTACCAAAGCACAAGGCTGGCGCCGTTGGGACGGGCCAGCCTAAGACAAATTCAAAATATTTTTGTCAAAAATAGTTACAACAGGCGTGTATCGTTGATAATCAGCTCAAATTGCAGGTTCAAAAACTGCGCCGCCTGCCGGCAAAGCACCATGCGGGTCAAAAAGATCTCGAAGTATTCCATCACCGGGCAAATCGTGGTATCAATCACAATATTCAATACGGCGGTGCGGTTTTCCGGGTCAATTTCCATCGCAGAGCGTTCCACCGCATAATTGACGCGGTCGTGGATGTCCGCAGCCACGGTCCCTTTATCGCGCACGCGTGAACGCCGCACATCGCTTTTGTCGGAGAGGATCAACGCCGCCGCGATGGGGTTCACTGCCGCGGCGGTTCCTTCGTCGTGGTTGCCGATCGCCGCCACCACCAAGGCGATCTCCGCTGGGTCCATTTGCAGTTTGTTCAGGATGGTAAATGCCATCAACGCGCCGCTCTGCGCATGGTCGGAGCGGTTTACTACGTTGCCAATATCGTGCATATAGCCGGCAATCGCCGCCAGCTCGCAGGTTCTTGCATCATATCCTAAGCTTTGCAATATCTGCCTGGCAACATCCGAACTGCGTTTTGCATGGGCTAGGCCGTGCTCTGTAAAGCCAATAACGCCAAGGTTATCATTTCCATTTTTGATATATGCGTTGACCTCTTCGCTTTTCCAAATCTCTTCAAAGGTCACTGTCCGATATGTTTCCATAAATGGCCTCCCCTGGACTCAATCATCCACCGCCATATGATACATTGCTTCCAGACAGATCTGTGCGTGGAGCATGAACCGGTCGATGTCAATATTTTCATTCGTATTGTGCAAGCGGCGGTCCGGCTCATCCGGGAAGAATGGCCCAAAAGCAACCCCTTTTCCGCCCAGTTCACGCGCGTAGGTCCCTCCACCGGTGGAATAGAGCGGCGCGGGTTCGCCTATGAATGCCTTATAAGCGTTCTGCAAAAGGGCGATAAACGGACGGTCGGCAGGCAGGAACAGCGGCTTCATATGGCCGCCCTCCTCGGAAAACACATCCTCTGCCCGCGCGGTCTTCTGAATCGTTTCGATGATTGCAGACCCGTCCGACGTCACAGGATAGCGGATGTCGATGGCGGCCGTACACAGGGATGCATCCGCGTGTACCAGCCCCAAGTTCAGCGTCAACGGGCCGGACTCGTCGTCCTGTTGCCTAATTCCCATAGAGGCTCCGTCCAGCTCCACGCCAATATGTTTTTGGAGGAAGGCCGGAAGCGTGCCCATTTGTTCCTCCGTGAACACTTCAAAAAGCAACGCCAATAGATGGGAAGCCGCGTTAAAGCCCTCCTGCGGCTGCATCGCATGAGACGCCGTCCCCTCCGAGGTAATGCGTGCGCCCTCGTCCGTCTCTTCCAAAGTAAAACGCCCTTCCATAGAAACCATCGCCGTGCGCAAACGTTCCCGTTCATCTCTGGTACAGGCCAACTCCGCACAGGCGCCGGCCGGCACCGCATTGACCACAGTCCCTGCGGTAAAGCTTTTCAACACCGTAGAATCGTTCGGCGCAGAGAAATTCATGCGCAGGATACCCTTCTCCCGGTTGCACACGCCGTACTCTGAGTCCGGTGTAAAGCCCATCACCGGCATGGGTTCCTTTTCAAAGTAGCGCTCCAGATCGTCGCTTCCCGTCTCCTCGCCAGCGCCGAAAATCGTACGGATGCGGCGCTTTGTCGGAACCTGCTCGTCCTGCAAAACCTTCAGGCAATACAGCGATACGATGGCCGCCCCTTTGTCGTCCGCCACGCCGCGGCCAAAATATTGGTTGCCAATTTTGGTCATAACGAATGGGTCGGTCTCCCAACCGTCCCCCGCCGGGACAACGTCTACATGGGAAAGCACAGCTGCAATCTCCTCACCCTGGCCGTACTCCGCGTGGCCGGCATAATTTCCGACATTTTGCGTGGAGAATCCGAGCTTCTCCGCAATCTCCAAAATGCATTGCAAAGCTTGTGCTGGCGCGGTCCCAAAGGGCTTCCCCGGTTCCGCTTCCCCTCGCACGGAAGGGATTGCAATCAGCTTGGCCAAGTCCGCAAAGATTTGATCCTGATACTTTAAAATTTTATTTCCGAAATACAATTTTGTTCTCTTCCTTTCAACTGTATTTGAGGTTATCCTACCAATTGTACTGGAACAAAACGCTGGACAGCCTCCCTCTTAAACAGAAAACACGTTACCATTTTCTGCATATGGTTCATTCTTTTCCTAGGCATCCAGACGGCGGCAACCTTTTCCAACATTGGCTTCCGCTTATGCCGTGAGGTTATTATACCACAAATCTTTCCCAATAAAATAGGAGAAAAACGACTTTCCTACCAGCATTTGTTAAAAGAAATTTAGAAGTATCCCATCTTGCAAAGAAACTGGGAATCCTATATTGCTGAGAAGGCAAAGATTTGCTATAATAAAGTATAAAACATCGATGAGATTTTCAAATTTCCCGTGCAAGACGCTGGAACCGATTCTCACTACTATGGAGCATAAAATTCCATGCATTTCCACATCGAATTGTAATTTCATCCGTTTGAAAAATAAGTAGGTGGTGTACAGATGAACAAAAAGAAGGGCGGAAAAATTGCTGCTGTGATCGACATTGGGTCCAATCTGTTGAAAATGCGGATCTGCCAGCTCCGTAAAGGGGAGATCGTCACCCTTGACCGCCTGCAATATCCACTTAATCTTGGACATGAGGTCTTTACTGGAGGAAAAATCAGTTTTGAAAGCCTGCGGGAGCTGTCCAGCATTTTGCATGGATACAGCGATATCATGGCGGAATATGGTGTAGACCAATATAAAGTGGTCGCTACCACTGCCCTGCGGGAAGCCAAAAATAGGGCCTACGTTTTGGATCAGCTCAAAATTCAAAACGACATGACTGTGGAAGTCTTAGAAGATAGCCAGGAAAAAACACTGATCTATTCGGAGATCCTTGCTGGCCTGCAAACGATGGCTCCTCAGAAAATGGGCAACGCATTGATCTCCTATATCGGTGCGGGTACAATCGGCCTATCTGTATTCGACGGGCAAAATATGGTCTTTTCCCAGAACGTCCCTATGGGCGCGTTAAAACTTCATGATATGCTAGGAAGCATTCAGGAAGAAACCGATTCCTTCTATGTTGTTGTAAAAGAATACTTAGATTCCATCATCGGCCGCATCCGTCTTCCCCAGCCGGAAGGCGGCTTTGAAAGTCTTGTCCTCACAGGAAACGAGATTGAGCTGATCGCTAAGATCTGTGGAATTGAACCGGAAAATGGCCGCTATATCATCAAAGCCAAACAGATCAAAAGCCTCTTCAAGGAGATCCGTTCCCTTTCCAAGGAAAAGATCAGCGACCGCTTCGGTATCGAAGAGGAGGTTGCAGAGCTTCTCTATTCCGCTTTGGCCATCTATGTGCGTTTGATGCAGTTTGTCAAAGCGGATCATATCATCGCGCCTAAGGTAGACCTCTGGTTCGCGTTGATGAAGCAGATGCTGATCCCCAAAAGCGCTAATGAGTATGCAGAACATGTGCGCGTTAACGCGCTCTCCTGTGCGCGGGCTATGGCGCGTGTCTATAATGTCAACGAACATCATACAGAAAACATCCGTAAATTTGCGTGCAAAATCTTTGATAAAATGAAAGGCATGCACGGCTTGGACCGGCGCAAGCGCCTGCTCTTGGAGCTCGCCTCCATCATGCACGACTGCGGCCATTATGTCAACGCAAAGGAGCATCTTTCCAGTTCCTTTGACCTTTTAAAAAACATCGACCTCTATGGCATGACCGCCGAAGAAATGTTGATTATCGCCTATATCGCACGGTATAACGAATACGATGTCCCCAATTACGATGGCTTGGAGTTTATCCGCATCCGGGAACCAATCCGGTTGGTCATCTCCAAATTGGTGGCGATCTTCCGCCTGGCCAATGCGCTTGACAAAGCGCATAAGCAGAAATTGGACGATATTAAGGTCCGGCTGGACAAGAACCGCCTGTTGATTACAGGGGAAAGCAATGAAAACCTCTACTTGGAAAAATGGGCTTTCGAACAGACAGCCCCCTTCTTTAAAGAGGTGTTCGGAATCAATCCGGAATTGACCATCAAATCGACCATGATTTGAGCGGTTCCCCCCGTCGTTTACCGAGGGGTAAATACTATTAAAAAGGCTGCGTGGTTATATGATTGAAAAAAATGAAAAAATGGAAAAGCAGCAGCTTCCCTTTATCAACCGGGAACTGAGCTGGATGGATTTTAACGCCCGTGTCCTGGAAGAAGCCTTTGAAAAGGAAAATCCCGTCATGGAGCGCATCCGGTTTTTGTCGATCACTGCTTCGAACCTTGACGAGTTTTTCATGGTGCGTGTCGCTGGGGTAAAAGAACAGGTGGAATCCGGTTACAACCGTGCGGACTTCTCCGGCCTCACCCCTGCGAAGTTGCTTCCCCAATTGAATACGAAGATTTATGGATTTACAGAGCGCCAGTACTCCTGTTTACACCGTTCCATTGTCCCTGCTCTGAAAAAGAACGGCATTATGTTTGTTACGCCGGATCAAATGAGTGAAAAACAGACGGCGTTCATTTCCGACTATTTTGATAAGATCCTCTTCCCTGTGCTCACTCCTTTGGCGGTGGACCGCAGCCGTCCGTTCCCGTTCCTGGCGAACAAAAGCCTGAATTTAGCGGTTCGTTTGAAAAGCAAAAAATCCGAGGAATCCTATTTTGCGGTCGTGCAGGTTCCGGGTATTCTTTCCAGGTTTTTAGAAGTCCCCAGTGAAGAGGGGCGCGTGTTTGTCCTGTTGGAGGATGTGATTACCTATAAGCTGGAATCGCTGTTTGAGTTCAATGAGATTCAAGCGAGCTGCCCGTTCCGCATCACCCGCGATTCCGATTTGGAGATCGATGAAGAGGCGGACGACCTGCTCAGTGAGATTGTAAAATCCATCAAGCGGCGCAAACGCGGTAAGCCTGTCCGCCTGGAATTGCTCCAGCGCTGCGATAAGGAGACAAAAGAGTTCCTGATCGAAATGCTGGAGATCCATAAGAGCGAAATCTACGAAGTCCCTGGTCCGCTGGATCTGACCTTCCTCTCGAAATTTGCCAATCTCTCCGGTTGTGAGCATCTTTGCTTCAAGCCCATCAAGCCGGTCTACCCGCCCGCAGCGTTCTGGGGCTACAGCGATATGTTCGAAGCGATCCGGGATAAGGACCGCATGGTCCATCACCCGTATGAGAGCTTCGAATGCGTGGTGGATTTTGTACGGCAGGCAGCCGAGGACGAAAATGTGCTGGCCATCAAGCAGACCTTATACCGTGTGAGCGGGCATTCCCCGATTGTCGCCGCCTTGATCCGCGCTGCTGAAAATGGGAAGCAGGTCACGGTTTTGGTGGAATTGAAGGCCCGTTTTGATGAGGAAAACAATATCCTCTGGGCAAAGAAGCTGGAAAAAGCCGGGTGCCATGTCATCTACGGCTTGGCAGGCCTGAAGACGCACTGCAAGATTCTCCTGGTCGTGCGCCGGGACGAGGACGGCATCCGCCGGTATCTCCACATGGCGACCGGCAATTACAACGATTCGACCGCCAAAATCTATACCGACATCGGCGTCTTTACCTGCAAAGAGCCATTCGGCAGGGATGCCTCTTCCCTGTTTAATGTATTGACCGGCTACTCTTTGCCCCCGGATTACAACAAATTCGCAGTCGCCCCCCACGGCCTGCGGGAATTCTTTGTTCGAATGATTCAAAAGGAAATCGCCAATGCGCAGGCTGGCCTGCCCTGTGGCATCACAGCCAAGGTCAACTCCCTAGTCGATCCAGAGATTATCGAGTTGCTTTATCAGGCTTCGCAAGCCAATGTTCCGATCCGCTTGATTGTTCGCGGTATCTGCTGTTTGGTGCCAGGGCTTCCGGGTGTCAGCGAGAATATTACGGTAATCAGTATTGTGGGCCAGCTCTTAGAGCACAGCCGTATTTTCAAATTTGAAAACGCCGGGAACCCCAAAATTTATATGGGCAGCGCAGACTGGATGCCCCGCAACCTGGACCGGCGTGTGGAACTGGTATTCCCCATCGAAGATGAGGATCTGAAAGAACGTGCTTTTGGCATTTTGGAAACGATGTGGAATGACAATATAAATGCACGTATGCTCCGCTCCGACACCACATATGAGCATATCGACCGGCGCGGAAAGGCCCCACACAATAGCCAGGTAGAATTTTCAATTATGGCACAAAAGGCTGTGAAAGCCTTGCAGGTACCGGATGCCTCTCAGCCATATAAACCGATTCGCAGTACTGCAGAATAATACGCTTTATGCGATTCGAAGGATAAACCCGGAGGTTTTCCGTGTCTCTTCTTGGAAAATCTGCCCGCTCTGTTACAGGTCCGTTTTGACGCGCTATGCCGCAGGAAAGAATTCTGCACCAGAATTGGGCGTAATTATTATTGATGTAAAAAGGATGTGGCTTTGATGAAAAGAATTGGTATTTTGACGAGCGGTGGAGACTGCCAAGGCCTCAATGCAGCTATTCGCGGCGTTGCAAAAGCGCTGTATGAAGAATTCGGCGACAATGTGGAAATTTATGGCATTAACGACGGTTACCGCGGCTTGATCGAAGGCAATTATAAGCGCATGAAACCGGAAAATTTTTCCGGCATCCTTACGCTCGGCGGCACCATTTTGGGCACTTCGCGGCAGCCATTTAAGCTGATGCGTGTCATCGACGAAAACAGCGTGGATAAAGTCAAAAACATGAAGGACAATTACAAGAAGATGAAGCTGGATTGCTTGGTAGTCCTCGGCGGCAACGGTACCCATAAGACAGCCAATCTGCTCAGCGAAGAAGGGCTCAATGTTGTCTCGCTCCCCAAGACCATCGACAACGATGTCTGGGGCACGGATATGACCTTTGGGTTCCACAGCGCGATGGATATCGCCGCCAACGTTTTGGACTGTATCCACACTACAGCTACGTCCCATGGGCGCGTCTTTATTGTCGAGATCATGGGGCACAAGGTCGGTTGGCTCACCCTGTACGCGGGCATTGCAGGCGGAGCCGACGTAATCCTCTTGCCGGAAATCCCCTACGACATCGACAGCATTGTTAAGACCATCCGTCAGCGCAACGAATCGGGCAAACGTTTCTCCATCCTTGCCGTTGCGGAGGGCGCTATGTCCAAGGAAGAGGCAAAACTCAGCAAAAAGGAATTTAAAGCTGCGCGCGCAAGTATGACATATCCCTCGATCTCCTATCGCCTGGCAAAGGAAATCGGCGACAAGACCGGCCAGGAGATCCGCGTGACGGTTCCTGGACATTTCCAGCGTGGAGGCAGCCCCTGCCCCTATGACCGTGTGCTGTCCACCCGTTTTGGCGCTGCGGCCGCAAAGCTGATTGTTCAGAAGCAGTACGGCAATATGGTCGCTTTACAAAATGGGAAAATTGTTCCCGTGCCTCTCTCGGAAGTTGCTGGGAAGCTCAAAACGGTTCCGAAGGACTGCGATGTCATCCAGACCGGGCGCGATATCGGCATCTGCTTCGGCGATTGATCGTAAAGGAGGTTGCCTGACCATGTTTGATTTTGAAAATCACAACCACTTTTTGAAAATTCTTAGCCTGATCGGAATGGTTGCCGCAGGAATTGGCGTGCTTTTGACCGCTGTGAGTGGCTGGGCCCTTTGGAAATGGATTCGCTGCATGGATACCGTGCAAAAATCTTTGCCCACAATCAAAAAAGCGTCCGCCCTATACATCGAAAAGAATGAAAAGGAGCTGGATGACGAGTATTTCTCCGAGGACAGCGACTGCATTTCCTTTTAAACGTTCCCATCCGAATATATAAGCAAGATTTGCTATGTGAAAAAAGAGACGGTTATTGTACATAACCGTCTCTTTTTGATTCAGAAGGTTCATCCACTGTAACGTCTTCTTGGATCTGTGCAAAAAGGGCGTCGCCAATGCCCTTTACCTCCTTGAGCTCTTCCACGCGGGTGAAACCGCCGTACTCTTCCCGGTAATCGAGAATGCGTTGCGCAATCGCCGGGCCAATTCCAGGCAGCGTATCCAACTCTTCCAAGGAAGCGGTATTCAGATTGATCTTCCCGGGTGATTCCGCTTGCGACTCGTCCACACCATCAGCGGAAACGTCGGTCTCTACAAAGCTCTCCAAGGAAGCATCCGGCACATAAAAGGCATTGTATCCGATCAATAGCGCACAAAAGACCAGCGCAATTGCGATGAGAATCCGCGTCTGCCGTTTTTCCTCCTCCATGTTCCAGCCACTTCCCCCCGCTTTAGCGATGCCTTCGTTCGATCTCCTCGATCAAGTCCGCGACCGCCCCCTGGTAGCAGTGCCCTACCACCAGATCAGCTTGTTCTTTTAAGTCGTCCGGCGCATTTTCTGGGACTACCGACACGCCGGCCGCCTCCAAAAGCTCCGTGTCGTTGTAGTAATCCCCAATCGCATAGACGTTTTCCATACGGAATCCTGCCAACTCCGCCGCCTTTACAAGGGCATTTCCCTTGCTTGCCTGTTCCGGAAGCATTTCCAGATAATTTTCCGAAGAGGAGACAAACCGCACTCCCGGATGTGGAAAGGTCGCGGAAAAGGCTTCCATTGCATCCTTTTTCTCCGGATCGTCCGCAAACAGCGCCTTATACCAAGGCTGCGCAGGATCGATCGGCGGCCCTTCTTTCCAGGAGACGCCTTCATGGTTGAGATGTTCGGTCACATAAGCATTGCGTCGGAGAATGTGTATGGTCTTGATGCAAAAATATTCGATTCCCGCTGTGGGAAACCGGTCGTATAATCTTTGGATGTATTCAGCAGCAGTACGTTGATCCAGGTGGCAATCCCACAGCATCTTCTGTTGGGTATAATCGTACAAGATTGTCCCATTTAGGCAGATACAGGGGCCTTTGGGATGTGTCAGCTCTGCATAGTGTCCTCCCGACAAAATCGAACGCCCTGTCGCAATGGCGAAACTTCCTCCCTCTTGCTGAAAGCGTGCGATGGCATCTAGGTTGCGCTGTGGGACAACAAAGTTCTCCCCAATTAAGGTGCCGTCGAGATCACTCACCAGAAGAATCCCGCTCAAGTCCACATTCCATTCCTCCAAATGTCTGTTTTTTCAATTTTTCCAGAAACGCCGTGAAGTAGGACGGCAGTTCGCTTGTAATCTCCAGATATTCCCCTGTGCGGGGATGGACAAAACCAATGACACGCGCATGCAAACACTGGCCGTCCAGATTCGGCACAGGCTTTTTCGGCCCATAGACCGGGTCCCCTGCTACCGGATGGCCGATATACGCCATATGCACACGGATCTGATGGGTTCGGCCGGTCTCCAATTTCAAACGCACGTGGGTAAACCCCTTATAGCGCGCCAACACCTCAAAATGCGTGACGGCATGGCGGGAATTCTTTTCTGTGACTGCCATGCGCTTGCGGTCCGTCGGATGACGGCCAATCGGCGCATCTACGGTGCCGGTATCCTCCTTGAGGTTCCCGTGGACCACCGCCTCATACATGCGTGTAAAACTGTGTTCTTTGATCTGCTCTGCCAAACGCTGATGGGCAAAATCGTTTTTGGCAACGATCAGCAGGCCGCTGGTGTCCTTATCGATCCGATGGACAATCCCAGGCCGGATCACGCCGTTGATCCCCGAAAGGGAATCGCCGCAGTGCGCCAACAGCGCGTTGACCAGCGTTCCACCCGCATGTCCGGCTGCCGGATGCACCACCATTCCCTTGGGCTTATTGACCACCAGCAGGTCCGCATCCTCATAACGGATATCCAGTGGGATCGCCTCCGGCAGAATATCCAACCCAACCGGTTCCGGCAAGATCACTTCGATTGCATCCCCTGCGCGCAGGCGGTATTTTTTATCCAGAGTTTTCCCTCCACTGGAAACCTGGCCCTGCTCGGCCAGGCGCTCCGCGGCAGAACGTGTGAGTTCTTCCACGCGGACCGAGAGAAACTTATCCAGGCGCATTCCCTCGTCCTCCGGCCCTGCTACGATGTGCAGTGTCTCCCCCAGGAGCATTTCAGGATTTCTCATGCTTTTCCAACTGTTTCCCATCTTTCTTGTCTAAAAAGAACAGGATATGCACCATCAAGAGGACAGTACCGACTGTAACGCAACAGTCCGCAAAATTGAAAATAGGAGGGAAAAACGATACCTGGATATAATCGACGACATATCCCAAAAAGATGCGGTCAATCAAATTTCCGATCCCACCGCCAATGATCAAAATGGAGGCAGCAATCGAGCAGGCACTGTGCTTTTTATAAAGGAATAGGCCTGCAATCAACAAAACCGTGATGACTCCCGTTGTAACAATAAAAAACCAACGCTGATCTTGCAGCATTCCAAACGCTGCACCGCGATTTTCCAAATAAGTGAAGTCCAAAAGGCCCGGAATTGCTGTCACACTTCCAACCGGCTTGAGTTGTGATACTACCAGGCATTTAATCAGCTGATCCGCCAAGGCAGCCACAACCGCCAGGACCAGGGAAAGAATGGCCAATATAAATTCCTCCTTTGCGCCTTCGCGCGGTTTCGTATTGGATGAAAAAAGGGCGAACTTCTGCCCGCCCTTTCCTACCATATTTTTTATCTTCCCATACAATGGGTTTTCAATCCATCGCCGCAGCGAATCAGCTTAAAGCCTCCGCGCAATGCTTGCAAACATCCGGATGTGCAGGATCACTGCCCACCGTATCGCTGAAGCTCCAGCAGCGGGCGCACTTCTCACCCTCCGCATGGCTGACCGTAACCGAAAGCTCCGGAACCTCTTCGCCCGCGAACTCGCCTTTTCCGCTGTTCGATACCTCGATCTGCGAGACGATAAACACATCGGCCAACTCGCCCTCGACCGATTTGACAAAGTCATACAGCTCGCCTTCGCAGAACAACTGCACCTTTGCATCCAGAGACGCACCGATCACCTTGTTCTTACGCGCCAGCTCCAACGCCTTCTTGACGTCGTCGCGCAGCTGATGGATGCGGTCCCAACGTGCGGTGAACGCCTCGTCCACATCCACGCCGGTCGTCTTCGGCATCTCATTAAACAGCACGCATTCCTTGTCAGCACTGCTGTCGTGCGGCATTGCCTGCCAAATTTCATCCGAGGTATAGGCCAGAATGGGCGAAACCAAGCGCGTCATGCCATCCAGAATCATATACATAGCGGTCTGCGCTGCACGGCGGTTCTGGCTGTCCGCCTTCTCCACATAGAGACGGTTCTTCAGCACATCGAGATAGAAGTTCGACATATCCACCACGCAGAAATTGTGAATCGCGTGATAGGCATTGTGGAATTCATACGTCTCATAGGCCTCTTTGCATTTTGCAGCCAGTGCATCCAGCTTTGTCAGCGCCCAACGGTCGATCGGCTGAAGCTGGTCGAGCGAAACGCGATCTTGATCCGGGTCAAAATCCGAAAGATTGCCCAGGATAAAGCGCGCCGTGTTGCGGATCTTCCGATAGGCGTCGGAGAGCTGTTTGAGAATTTCCTTGGAAATGCGGATATCCGCATGGTAATCAGAGGAAGCCACCCATAGGCGCAGGATGTCCGCGCCGTACTGGTCGATGATCTCCTGCGGGACAATGCCGTTCCCCAGGGACTTGCTCATCTTGCGGCCTTCGCCGTCCACCACCCATCCGTGGGTGACGACCGCCTTATAGGGCGCGGTGCCGCGTGTTGCAACGCTGGTCAGCAGGGAGGACTGGAACCATCCGCGATACTGGTCGGCACCCTCCAGGTAGAGATCCGCCGGCCATTTCAGCTCGGAACGCTGCTGCAAAACCGCCGCATGGGAGGAACCGGAGTCAAACCAGACGTCCATAATGTCGTGTTCCTTCTTAAAGTCCGTGCAGCCGCATTTCTTACATTTCATGCCCTCCGGCAAAAGATCCTTCTCCTCCATGGCATACCAGGCGTCGGAACCCTTCTCCCGGAAGATGTCCGAGATGTGCAGCATCACGTCTTTGTCGATCAACGGCTCGCCGCACTCCTTGCAGTAGAAGATCGGGATCGGCACACCCCAGCGGCGCTGGCGGGAAATACACCAGTCCTTGCGGTCCAATACCATGGACGTGATGCGGTCTTTGCCCCATCCCGGGATCCATTCCACCTCGTTGATGGCCTCAACCGCCTGCTTCTTGAAGGCGTCCACGGAGCAGAACCACTGCTCTGTCGCGCGGAAGAGCACCGGATTCTTGCAGCGCCAGCAGTGCGGGTACTGGTGGATGATGTGCTGCATAGCAAACATCGCGCCGGTCTCCTGCAGGTGCTTGGCGATCACCTTATTGGCTGCCTCAGTGGTCAATCCTGCAAATTGCCCTGCCTCTTCGGTGAGCTTGCCGTGGCTGTCCACCGGCACCACAATGGGCAGGTCCGGATAATGGTCGCGGCAGACCTCAAAGTCCTCCACACCGTGTCCGGGAGCCGTATGCACGCAGCCCGTGCCGCTTTCCAGGGTGACATGGTCGCCTAAGATCACCAAAGAGGTGCGGTCCAGGAACGGATGCTGCGCCTTCATATATTCGAGGTCGCTCCCTTTAAAGGTGGCAACCACTTCATAATCGGTCTTTTCAGCCTCTTTCATAGCGCTTTCCATCAACGCAGAGGCCATCACATAATATTCGTCCCCGCATTTGATCAGGGAATATTCAAATTCCGGGCCCAAGCAAATGGCAACGTTGCCGGGCAGGGTCCACGTGGTCGTGGTCCAAATGACGAAATAGGTCTTGGAGAGGTCAACTCCTTTTGCCGTAAACAGGCCCTTGTCGTCCGTCACGCGGAACTTCACATAGATGGAATTGCAGGGGTCTTCCGCATATTCGATCTCTGCTTCCGCCAGGGCAGTCTCACACTCCGGGCACCAATACACGGGCTTGAGGCCCTTGTAGATATAGCCCTTTGTCGCCATCTCTGCAAAGATCTTGATCTGCTCTGCCTCAAAGTCATGTGTCAAGGTGATGTAGGGGTGTTCCCAATCGCCAATGCCGCCCAAACGCTTAAACTGGTTGCGCTGGTCGTCCAAATATTTCAGCGCGAATTCCCGGCAAATTTCACGCAGCTCGACGTCCGAAATGGTTGTGGAATTCTCCACACCCGCCTTTTTGCGCGCCTTGAGCTCCGTGGGCAGGCCGTGTGTATCCCAGCCGGGCACATACGGCGCTTTATATCCCGCCATATTGCGGTAGCGGACGATGATGTCCTTCAACGTTTTATTTAAAGCCGTGCCCAGATGAATGTCGCCGTTGGCATACGGAGGGCCGTCGTGCAACACAAAGAGCGGTTTCCCCTCGTTCTTTTCCAACACTTTTTCATAGATATGCTTTTCTTCCCAATTTTTGAGCATCTCCGGCTCCCGCTTCGGCAGACTGGCCTGCATCGGGAAATCGGTTTTGGGAAGGTTCAGCGTACTTTTATAATCCATCGGTCTCTACTCTCCTTGGTTTTATTTGCCCGGCGTAAATACATCCGTCGGTATATTCAGGCCGTCCTCGCCGTGTGGAAGAGGCTCCTGCGGCGAAACGTCCAAATCATCGTCAAAATTCGCAATGGTCACATGGAAATCCGGCGGCAATTCCATCGTCGGTTCCTCAGGGGCAGGCGCTTCTTCCGGCTCTTTGGCGAGCTGCGGCTTTGCCTCCTGTTCCGGCTGCGGCTTGTAGGTTGGAATCGCATCGATCATTGTCAAATGCTTCTTGTAAGTCTCTAAAAGCTGTGCACGGAAATCGGAGACCTCTTTCTTCAAGCGCTCCAACTCGCGTTTTTGCTCCTGAATATTCTCCTCCGCTGCGCTGGCGATATTCCCGGCTTTCAGCGTCGCATCTTTTACGATGATCTCCGCCTTGTGACGCGCTTCACGGATAGAAGCATCGCCCAGCTTCTGCGCACTGACGAGGGCGTTCTTAATTTCGTCCTCTTCCTGCCGGTAATCTTCAATCTTTCCGGCCAGGACTTCCAGCTTTTTGAGAAGCTGCTCTTTCTCTGCGTTTTGCTTCTCCATCTCTTCCTTCAGCTCAATATTCTTTTTTTGCAGCTCGTCGTACGATTCCTTCACCTGATCGATGAAATTATCCACATCTTCGGTGTTGTACCCGGAAAGCCGCGACTTTCGGAAGCTAACATTGATGATGTCGTTCAACGTAAGCATATAGGAAGCCTCCCAATCAAATATATTTTCTACCGGCAATGCTGAGCCGCCCTTTTTTTGTCAAGGGACCTACACGGTCCAGAATATACCGTCCTTTTCCCCGGACAGACAGCTTAGCCCCCTCTGAAACCGGCGTGGAAACAGAGGTGACCACCTCGTGATTGAGCATCACCAATCCTGCGGAAATCAAACCCGCCGCTTTTTCCCGGCTGACCCCCGCGGCTAACGCGGCGATGCAGTCCAGGCGGGCAGACGCCACCACCCCGGAAAACGGCGCAAACGTATGCGGCACAGGGAGCGGTTCCTGCGCCCCGCGTGAAAGCTTTACTCCCACGCGCCCGATCTTGTCGGTCTGCTGCAAAAGGAAATCCGCAATCTCAGAGCGCGCGAATAAAACCGCGCGCCCGGGTTCCACCAGGATATCCCCCAACGTCTCGCGGACAACGCCCTTGGAAAGCAGCGATCCCAAAAAATCACGATGGGTGAGCGAATCGCACTGCCGGTATGAAACCGTTACCGTTTCCAAGGGGAACTCCTCCGGGCACGCCTCCAGATAATCCGGGAAAGCGCCAAAGAGCACACGTTCCGCCTCCACATACCCGCCCCAAAGCAAATAATTGGAAAAGCCGGTGCGGCGCATGATGGTTTGCGCCACACCCGCTTGCCGTTCATCCAAAAAGCCGACAAAATGCGGGCGGCCGCGCTCTGCAATGCGCACAGCGTCCCGCAGCTTGGCCTCTAAAACAGCGTCGTCCATTCCTGCGCGCTTTTCCATTAAAAATACACGCCGTTGTTTTCCAATTCGTCCAGCACATCGTCGCCAGTCAGATCGACGTTGTACGGCGTAATGATAAAGGTGCGCGTAGCCACCGGCTTAATTTTGCCGTTTTGTGCATACGCGACGCCGCTGAGGAAATCGAGAATGCGGCGGGAGATGTTCTTCTCCGTATTTTCCAAATTGAGCACCACCGTATGGCGTTTCAAAAGCTCGTCCGCAATGGCGCGCACTTCTTCCCCATAATGCTCCGGCTTAAAGAGTACCACCTGAAGCTGAGCGGTTGCGTGGATATTGACCACTTTATTGCCGGTAGAACTGGACGGCGCACGGCGAATGCTGTCGCGCGGCTCCGAGATAGCTTCATGTTCCAAGGATTTCTCCTCTTCCTGCACCGCCTCGTCATAATCATAGTCATAATCATACTCGTCATCTGGCGGATTCCACATATTTTTAAATTTCTGTACCAGTCCTGCCATAATCCAAAGCCTCCTAAAATTCTTCTGCTCCCCGTGGAACGGCCGGCCATACTTGCGGCGCAGACCCATGTACCGATTCCCTCGGAGAATTTCCTCTTAAAGATTGGTATAGTTTCGAGCGCCAAACAGCGCCGAACCGACGCGCACCATGTTGGCGCCGGCCAAAATTGCCTGCACATAGTCCGCAGACATTCCCATGGACAAAACATCCATAGAAACATTATCTAATTTTTTGTGTTTCGTGTCAATAAAATATTCGAACATCTTTGAAAAATAGTGCTGTGTAGCAACATCACCGGCATCCGCTGGCGGGATCGCCATCAATCCGCGCACCCGGAGCGCAGGCAAACTGGAAATTTCCTCCAACAGGCCGCTCAATTGCTCCGGCAGGACTCCCGATTTGTTCTCCTCCCGGCCGATGTTGACCTCCACCAGGACGTCCATTGTTTGATGTTCCCGGACGCTCAACCGGGAAATCTCCTGCGCCAGCTTCATGCTGTCCACCGACTGGATCATGCTGACCTTCCCGATCAGATACTTCACCTTATTTGTCTGCAAATGGCCGATGAACTGCACATCGGTTTTTTCGCGCTCCAGGGCGTCGTATTTGTCGCACAATTCCTGCACGCGGTTCTCCCCGATGTGATCCAGCCCAAGCTCGATCCCATGGTTGATGACCTCCACCGGGACCGTCTTGGTCGCCGCAAGGAGGGTGATATCCTCCGGCTTGCGGCCTGAGCGGACCGCCGCTTCTGCGATCTCCGCCCGGATGCGCTTTAAATTTTCTTCCAGAGCGCGGCAGCGCTGCGCCAGCTCGTCATTCGACAACTTTTCCATCGTACAAATCCGTCCCTTCTACTACCACTTCATCGTAAAGATGTACCGTCCGATCGGTGAAGAGCCCTTCCACAGGTTCTTCCTGCTGCGTCCCATCCCCCTCTGTATCATCCTGGACAAAGGGGTCATACGACCGCGAATTTTCTTCTTCCGTCGTCAACACTTCGCAGATCACATAGCTGTTGGTGCTGTACAGGGGGAAGATCTGGCAGAACTGAATCTCGCTGCCATGCATGACGTAAACGCCCTTCACTTCCTTGGTAACGGTCCCATTGACATTGCCGTCCTTGTCGTATGTCTCTTTGGTGATTGTTTCAAAGTGCACCGACTTTTGGCTGACGCGGATTCCGTCGTATTCCTCGATCTCAATCTGGACCGTCTCGTTTCGCAGGCGCGCCAACGAAGCGTTCATATTATTGCAGCGCATCACAACGGCCCCCTCGGATTCCTTATCCTTTTGATTGACCTTGACGACTTCCGCCGGGAGCAGCTCAGCGGATGCAAATGGGAACGTCAATGTAACGCAACGGGCTTCATAACTGGTCTGGTTGGCCTTCTCCTGGAATTTCAGAGCGGTGTCCGCGTCGACAACGCAGACAAAATACCAGTTGAAGTCCCCGCAAACCTTGCCGATCGAGGCGGAGGGTGTCACCTGCATGGCCATCTTTTCGCGGATCTCCTCCGGGGTGATGTCTTCGATCTGGTCATAATCGAACACCCCTTCATAGCCGTCCACATGGCTGATAAAATAGCCGGAGGCCGGCGAAGCGATGCTTCCCGTCTGTGTCCCATGGGACGATGCAATGGACTGCCGCTCCGCCTGGAGCGTACTGATGCGCGCATTGAAATCGGTGACCTTTTCTGTGACAATCTGCTTTTCGTTCAATAGATAAAGAAACTCCTCCCGATATTCCGAGAGGCCGCTTAAGCCTTCTTGCCGGGAAGCAATGAGCAGATCCGTCAGTTCCTGGTTAATCTGCTTGTTCAACGAATCCGGGTTCGCCGCATATGTATCGCCGGGGGCATTGAGCTTTTGCAGCTTTTCAATTTCACTGTCCAGCTCCTGAAGCCGCCGCTGCGCTGTGGCGTCGGCTTCGTTCGCATAGGTGACCGCCACCGTACCGCCCTTGTGAATGTGCCCGCCGTCCTCGATGGCATAGGCCACCACGCCGTTCGCGGGCTGCTCGATCAAGCTTTCCTTCCGGATGGCGATCCCGGTCGTCTCGATTGTATCCGCTTCCGTCTTGCTCAAAGCCGTTTCTGTCCGCACGGTGCTGTAATTGGCGCTGTAAATTTGATAGCCGATGTAAAAAAACAGCAACAGAGCGATAAAGATGGACAGCAATCGCTTCAACATGGAATTGTTCATTCACATTCCCCCTTTGCAGCGCCGGCGGTCAGCCATTGTCCCGCCACTCATCCAAAATAACCTGTGCCGCCGATACGAGAGCCGCACCATCGGGATAATCGTCTACATGCAGCCAATGGACGCCTTCGTCCCGGCGGAACCAGGTCAGCTGCCGTTTGGCATAGCGGCGGGTCTCGCGCTTGATATTCTCGGCCACCTCATCCCGGGTGCACGCCCCTTGAAAATAGGGAATCCACTCTTTGTAGCCGATCGCCTGCCGCGCTGTAGAAGCACTTTGGGCGAGCGACTGGCGGGCTTCCTCCTCCAAGCCTGCATCCAACATCTCGTCTACCCGGCGGTTGATCCGGGCATAAAGCTTGTCCCGGTCGAGAAAATCCAGGCCGATCACGCAGGCATTATAGGGAGAAGGCTCCCTGCGGGAGTGCGCAATCTGCTGGGTCATGGTCTGGCCGGTTGTACGATAGATCTCAATTGCGCGGATCACCCTTCCCAGGTTGTTCGGATGAAGGCGCGCCGCCGACTCCGGGTCAATGCACCGCAGCTCGTCCATCAAAACCTGGACGCCCTCCTCTTCTGCGCGTTTCTTGAGCGCCGCGCGCAGAGCGTCGTCGCGGTCTTCCTTCGTAAATTGCAGATTCTGTAGAAAAGAGCGCACATAGAGGCCCGTCCCACCCGCTAGGATGGGAAGCCGTCCGCGCGCATGGACATCCGCCACGCACTGTGCCGCCAATTTCACATAGTCCGCCACGCTGAACGGCGTGTGAGGGTCCACAAAGTCGATCAGATGATGCGGCACACCGCGCATCTCATCCACCGTAGGCTTGGCAGTGCCGATCGTCATGCCGGTATAAATCTGCATGGAATCAGCTGAGACCACCTCCCCATCGTACCGAAGGGCGAGCTCTACCGCCAGCCAGCTCTTGCCGGAGGCGGTGGGTCCGACCACTGCGGCCACAGGAATGCGTTCCTCCATTTTTGTTGCTTTTGAGATCATTTCTATTATAACTCCATCTGGCAAAGAATTTGTCAAACACGGCCGAATTGCTTTTCCAAATCGCGTTTTTTCAAAAGGATCGAAACAGGCCGTCCGTGCGGGCAGTAGCGGATCTGCGAGTTCTGCTCCAACCGGTCTGCCAAGGCGAGCAATTCCTCCGGGTGGCTCTCGTCCCCAGCCTTGACCGCTGCGCGGCATGCGACATTGTGATAGAGCCAATCCAGCCGTTCGGTCGTGAGATCGTTCTTGCTGCTGGCGAGATACCCCGCCATCTCCATCACCGCGTCCGCTATGTCCTCGCCGCCCAAAATCAGCGGTGCGCTGCGCACCAAAACTGTCCCGGCGCCGAAGTCCTCCAATTCAAAACCAGCTTGCTCAAAGAGATCCAGGGCATTCAGCACAGCGGCATATTCGTTCTTTTCCAATGTAACGGTCACCGGTTCCAACAGCATCTGATGGGCGGCCGTCCCACGGTTTGCCTTTAACTCCTCGTAGAGCATCCGCTCGTGCGCGGCATGTTTGTCGATCAAAACCAGTTCATCCCCGCGCTCCAGGATGATATACGTTCCAAACGCCTCCCCGACCAAACGGGCCGGTGGGCGCTCTTGCTTGGGCAGTAGCGTCTCCGTGGGAGTTTGTTCTGCGGGAATTTGTTCTGTGGGGACCGGCTGCTCTTCTTTTACGGCCTCCGGCTGCGGCTGCGGAAGCGCCTCCACCGCCGCCCATTCTTCATCCTCCGGCCCGGCGACATCCGCAAAGCGCATATCCGCGCCAAAGGTGCGGGTCAATCCCGCAGGCGCGCCACTGTCATTCACGGCAAGGCCCGGAAGCGGCTCGGCGGGCTTGATCGGTAGAGAAGGTGCCTCCGGCTTAGGTGTAGCATCTGGTTCCTGTACCGCATGTTCCGTCTCCACGGCCTTCTGCGGAACCGGCTGCTCCGTCCGCAGGGGAAGCTGCTCCACCGTGCGGGTTTTTGGGAAAGGGGCCTGGGCGGGGCGCTCCAGCTTCATCACATGGGGGCTGTCCCATTGATTCAAAGCCGTCTTCACCCCGTGATAGACCGCATCAAAAATCGGGCGTTCATTTGAAAAGCGCACTTCAATTTTGGCTGGATGCACATTGACATCCACGGAACCATAGGCCATACGGAGATGCAGCACGCACGCCGGCATCTTTCCTACCATCAGGGAGCCTTTAAAGGCCTCCTCCAAGGCGACCATCGCGGTCCGGCTCTTTACATAACGGCCGTTGAGGAAAAAGTGCTGCATGCTGCGGTTGGGACGGGCATTTGCAGGCTTGCTGACAAAGCCGGACACCTCCACCCCGTTGTAGGCGTATTCCACCGGCATCAACCCGGCGGTAAACTCCTTGCCAAACACCGCGTAAATGGCGGACTTCAATTTTCCATCCCCTGGCGTGTGGAGCGTCTCCTTGCCGTCCCGAATGAAGCGCACGGAAACCTCTGGATGGGAAAGCGCCAGCCGGTCCATCACCGCCGCAACCGCGTTGGCCTCCGTCACATCCTTCTTTAGGAACTTCATGCGGGCGGGCGTGTTGTAAAAGAGGTCGCGCACCACGAAGGTAGTCCCCTGGGCGCAGCCCGCGTCCTCACAGCACTCCTCTTCCCCGCCGGAGATCACATAGTGCGTCCCCGCCAGCTCGTCCGCCGTGCGGGTGAGCAGCTCCACATGCGCCACCGCCGCAATGGAAGCCAGCGCCTCCCCGCGGAACCCGAGCGTGGCGATGTTTTCCAGATCGTCCTGTACCTTCACCTTGCTGGTTGCGTGCCGCAGGAAAGCGACCGGGACGTCTTCCCGCGCAATGCCGCAGCCATTGTCGGTAACACGCATAAAGGTCGTGCCGCCGTTTTTGATCTCCACCGTCAGGACGGTCGCGCCAGCGTCCACTGCATTTTCCACAAGCTCCTTGATGACGGAACTCGGCCGCTCCACCACCTCGCCGGCGGCGATCAGCTCGGCCACATGTTTATCCAGCACATTGATTTTTCCCATACGGCACCTCCTTTATCTTCATCGATCCCGATCTCTTTATTCCTTTGCAATCCTACAAAGCTCAAATAGCGTGTTCATGCATTCGATGGGCGTCAGTGTGTTGACGTCCAGCTGCCGCAGACGGTCCATCACCTCTGTCTCGTTTGGAGGGATCAGGGCCAACTGCACTTCCGGCTCCTCCTGGCGTTTTCTGCCGCGCGCCTTCGGCATGGAAACCTGCTGTCCCTGTTCCAACTCGGCCAAAATCTGTTTCGCGCGTGAAACCACCTTGTCCGGCACGCCAGCCAGCTTCGCCACTTCGATGCCAAAGCTGTCGTCCGCCCCGCCGCGCACGATGCGCCGTAGGAAGGTGATGTCGTCGCCGCGCTTCTTGACCGCGATATTATAGTTTTTCACGCCGTCGATAAGCGACTCCAGCTCGGTCAACTCGTGGTAGTGGGTGGCAAAGAGCGTCTTTGCGCCAAGAGCCTTTTTGTCTGCGGCATATTCCAGCACGGCGCGCGCAATGCTCATGCCGTCGTAGGTAGAGGTTCCGCGGCCAATCTCGTCCAGGATCAACAGGCTTTTGTCCGTCGCGTTTTTGATGATTTCCGCCACCTCGGTCATCTCCACCATAAAGGTGGACTGCCCGGAAGCGAGGTCGTCCGACGCGCCGACGCGCGTGAAAATGCTGTCTACAATGCCGATTTCCGCATAGGAGGCCGGGACAAAGCAGCCGATCTGCGCCATGATGACAATCAGGGCAATCTGGCGCATATAGGTCGATTTGCCCGCCATATTGGGGCCGGTGATGATCGCAACCCGGTTCTCCCCCTTGTCCAGCAGCACGTCGTTCGGTACAAAGGGCGCGTCCAAAAGCGTTTCCACCACCGGGTGGCGGCTCTCCTTGAGCAAAATCTTTCCATTGAGATCGACCACCGGCCGGGTATAGCCGTTGTCCACGGAGACCTGCGCAAAGGAAAGCAAGACGTCGAGGCGGGCCACTGCACGCGCTGTCTTTTGAATCCGGTTGAGCTGGGCGGCCACGGTCTTGCGAACCTCGTCAAAGAGCTGGTGTTCCAGCTGGACGGAGCGGTCGTGCGCGCCAAGGATGCGCCCCTCCAGCTCCTTGAGCTCCGGCGTGATGTAGCGCTCGCAATTGGTGAGGGTCTGCTTGCGTATGTACTCCGGGGGCGCCTGGTCCTTGTAGGCATTGGTGATCTCGATATAATAACCAAATACGCGGTTATAGCCGACCTTCAGTTTCGGAATCCCCGTGCGTTCGCGCTCCTTGGCCTCGATTTGCGCGATGATCCCCTTCCCATCGCTCATATCGCCCTTGAGCTCGTCCAGCTCCGCGCTGTAGCCGGGTTTGATGATGCCGCCCTCCCGGATGGTAAACGGCGGGTCCTCCACAATGGCGCGGTCGATCAGCTCCAACACATCGTCGAGCGTATCCAGGTCCTGGTAAACGCCAGAAAGCATGGCCGATTGCGCATCCTTCAAGAGGCCCTTCAACCCCGGCAGCTTGGCTGCTGCCGCCGCCAAAGACCGCAGTTCCCGCCCATTGGCGGAGCCGTACACAATCCGCGACATCAGGCGCTCCAAATCGTAGATTCCGGTGAGCTGCTCCGAGAGGCTGCCGCGCAAAATGGCATCCCCCGAGAGCTCTTCCACCGCATTCAAGCGGCGGCTGATCTGCGCCGGGCTGAGAAGCGGCTGCTCAATCCACGCGCGGATCAGGCGCTTGCCCATGGCCGTGCGGGTCTTATCCAACACCCAGAGCAGGGACCCGCGCTTTTCCTTGTTCCGCATGGTTTCGAGCAGTTCCAAATTCCGGCGGGCATTCAGGTCCAGCCGCATAAACTGAGCGCCGCTGTAGAGCTCGACCTCCGTCATACGCTCCAGTCCCGTCCGCTGGGTGCGCTTTAAATAGCACAGCAGGGCGCCAATCGCCCGCACCACCAGCGGGCTTTGCTCCAGACCCAACGCCTCGAGCGTCTCCTTTTGAAATTGCTCCAAAACAAGCGGTTCACACGTCTCCGCCTCATACTCCGCCGCCTCCAAAAGCTCCAAGCTGGCGGAAAGGCGTTCCTTGATGAAGGGCGGCAGGGTTTTGTATTCCAAAGCGTCCGGGTTGATGAGAATCTCCCGCGGTGAATAGCGCGAGAGCTCATTGACCAAGCGTTCCTCCAAATCCTCCCCTTCCAGGGTGGTGGCATGCAGCTCCCCCGTGGAGATGTCTGCAAAACAGATTCCCGCTTGCTTTCCCTCCGCGCAGAGCGAACAGATAAAATTGTTGCGCGTCTCATCCAGCATACTGCTTTCCAGCACGGTGCCGGGGGTGATGACGCGGACGATGTCGCGCTTGACAAGCCCCTTTGCGAGCGCAGGGTCCTCCATCTGCTCGCAGATGGCCACCTTGTACCCCTTCGCAACCAACCGGGCGATATAGGTCTCCGCGCTGTGGAACGGCACGCCACACATGGGCGCGCGCTCCTCCTGCCCGCAATCGCGCCCGGTGAGGGTCAATTCCAACTCGCGCGAGGCGAGCTTTGCATCGTCAAAAAACATTTCATAAAAGTCGCCCAGGCGGAAAAACAGAAGCGTGTCGGGATACTGCTCCTTGATCTGAAAATACTGCTGCATCATCGGGGATAAATTCGCCATGCCAATGCCTCTCCTCTTTCAAAAAAGAAACAATCCCCGCCGGAACAGGCCCGGCGGGAGGATCGTCTCTCGGTTCCATTCGAATGTTCTTCGTCCTTGGCGGGATCAGCCGCAACCGCCGCAGGCGGAACAATTCCCGCCGCAGGATTCCACATAGTCGGCCGTGTTCGGGTCCTCGCCGTCGGCGCTCTGGCTGATGATCGCGCTGATGCGCTGCAACAGCCGGTCAAAGTCCTCCTTTGCGCGGTTATAGGCCGTCATGTTCTCATTCTGCATGATGCGTGCATAGATATGGCGCATCTCGCCGTTCAGACGCTGCAGTTTTTCCTCGTCGCGCGTGTCGCTCTGGGTCTCGTTGCTGATGGCAATCCGCTTGAGGTTAAACTCCCCGATCAGCTCCTGCAGCTCTTCGTCCTTATCGCACTGTGCGCTCACGGTGCGCATGTTCAGATAACGCTCGTCCTTCTGTAGCTCGCGGCCGATCTCTCTGGCCAACTCAATAATATCCATATCCATCGCTCCTGTTCCTTATCAAATATAGGTGGTATATCAAGAATCCTTAAAAAAGGTTTCAAAGCGCTTTAATTGTTTGCTTCTTCCAGTTCCCCGCGCAAAATCCAATTGCGCGCGGCTGTCACACGAACATCGGCAAACGTTCCGATCCGAGACGCATCGCCCGGAAAATCCACCACGACGTTGCCGTCCGTCCGGCCGGTCAGCAGGCCGGTCTTTTCATTCTGCTCTTCCACCAGCACCCGCTGGACGGTTCCCACAGCCGCCGCACAGCGTCGCGCCGCAATCTGTTCCTGCACAGAACAGAGCTCCTGGAACCACTTGGTTTTCTCCTCCGCCGGGATGGGATCATTCATCTTTGCGGCACGGGTTCCCACGCGCGGCGAATAGATAAACGTGTAGAGGGAGGTAAACTCCACCCGCCGAATGAGGTCCACCGTGTCGAGGAATTCTTCATAGGTTTCCCCGGGGAAGCCGACGATGATGTCCGAGGTTAGAGAAAGATCCGGAATTTTGTCCTTCGCATAGGCGATCAGGTCCAAATATTTTTCACGCGTATAGCCGCGGTTCATCTCCCGCAGCACACGGTTGTTGCCGGATTGGAACGGAAGGTGCAGATGGTGGCTGATGTGCTTTCCCTGCGCGATGGTATCGATCAGCTCATGGGTTGCGTCCTTGGGATGGGAGGTCATGAAGCGGATGCGGTAATCGCCTTCCACCTCGTCGAGCATGCGCAGCAACGCTGAAAAATTGACCCCTTCCTCCCGATGCTTGCCGTAGGAATTCACATTCTGCCCCAACAGGGTGATATCTTTATACCCGGCCTGCACCAAGCCGGTGAATTCCTCCAAAATCGCCTGAGGAGAGCGGCTGCGCTCCCTGCCGCGCACGTAGGGAACAATACAGTAGGAACAGAAATTGTCGCAGCCGTACATCACCGTACACCACGCGCGCACATTTCCATCGCGGTGGATGGGAAGCCCCTCCACAATCTGCTGATCCTCGCTGTCGTCGCCGCGCTCAAACACACGGCGCCCGTCCGTCAACATGCGGAACATCAGCTCCGGAAATTTATGAATCACATGTGTGCCAAAGACCAAATTGACATAAGGAAAGCTCTTGCGAATGCGCTCCGCCACATGTTCCTGCTCCATCATGCATCCGCACAACGCAATCAGTACGGACGGATGGCGGCGTTTGACATTCTTTAAAGCACCCACATTGCCGAACACCCGGTCCTCGGCATGTTCGCGGATTGCACAGGTGTTGAACAGAATAAAGTCCGCTTCGTTTACGTCGTCCGTAAAACCGAACCCCATCTCTTCCAACTGGCCTTTGATTTTTTCGCCGTCCGCGACGTTCTGCTGGCATCCATAGGTGTGTACAAATGCCATGGGTTGAGGCCCGCGCGCACGGACCGCCATGATCTGCGCCACGTCCTCCATATATTGTTTTTGGGAAAATTCTGCCAAAAGGTTAGCCCTCCCCATGTTGTATGGTTTTCGAGTCATTATACCATATTGTGCATATTCTCGCAAGGGTTGCAGCATTTTTCACAAGATAAGCCCCACAAATTTTCCATCTTATCCGAATCTCTCGCTCAATGCCGCCCGCCCTTCCCAAGACTCGCCCTTTCCTCCGCTGCCCCAAAATCCCACCATACATAAAACAAGCGAGCGAAGCGCGCTTTACAGGACGGCGGATTCGCTTTGCAGGCGTAAACAGCGCCTTCTCTTACAACCGAAGCGAACAACGTCTTTACGGTAAAAAACAAACAAAGCAGAAGCCAGCATTTCTTTCCGCCAGCTTCTGCTTCGTTTGTATTCTTCATTCGTTAAAAGTGACGTGGATGCGTCCCAGATTGGTTTTCACTTGCAGCTGTTTCGTGCCGCCGGATTGCTCGGTCAAGTTGTTTTCGCCCAATTTCTGTTCTGTGACGATCCGATAATCCGCCTTTTTCCCTTGGATGCTTCCAGTGATTGCTCCAATCTGGTTTTGCAATTGAATGTCCGGGGATTCCAGGGAATCCAGGGAAATTGCCCCATTAGAGCTTTCGACCCGGATGGCCTGCGCCGCCTGAACCTGTGTCAAATAGATCGCACCGTTTCGGGTCGCAATCCCGATCTCTGGCGAGGTGCAACCGGTTAATCCGATAAAGCCGTTCGTCGCATGGAGTGCCAGCGATTGATCTGCCTGGACGTCGTGCAAAGAAATCGCTCCGTTCTTGCTTTCTACCGATAGTTTTTGAGCTGCAAACTCTTCCAAAACGATTGCGGCATTGTCTGTCACACAAGAGAAATCTGCAAGTTCCTGCAAATTTTTTGCAACGATCTTTCCGTTTCCGGTTTCCACCTTCAAACTTCCCATGTAAGCCGAAGGAATCTGCACATGAATGCGATAGCTCCCCTCTGTTTGGTCGGAACGCCGGTGGTCTTCATTTTTCAAAGTTACAGAACGGCCTTCGTTCTTGATGGAATAAAACTGTGTGTCATCGGTCTCGTAGAGGATCACCAGTTCTTCCTCTTCTGAGGATTCAAAAAGAATCTGTTTGTTTTCTGCATCAACCTCCACTACATCCACTTCCTCGACGGATGTGCGGTATTCTTCCATATGCTTCTCCGTCTGGCCCTCTTCGGATGGAGGGGTGGAAGCCTTCTCCCCTTGTACAGCTCCCTCTGGAAGCTGAGAAGATGGGATAGAATCCTCCATAGGGCCGATCGGTTCGGCAACCGAAGATGTCCGGAGTTCCCGATAGGTCAAAACGCCACAGGTAACCAGGGCTCCCATTCCGACTAGGACAGCCATCGTAACGCCCAAGGCAATCCATAACGGTTTCGTGCTGGACCGCCGCTGTGGATTTTCCAACAGAATTTTCTGGGCAAGCTGGTGGACGTCTCCCAGGCTTGCCACTGCTGCTTCTTCTGAAAGCCCGTTCTCCATCCGGTCCTCTACGATTTCCCGATAAAACGCAACGGTTGTCTGGCGGTCATTCTCCGGAAGTTTCCGAAGCAGCTTGTACAGCGTTTGGAAATAGGTCTCTTTTTTCACGGGTTCTTCCCCTCCTTGTCCGTACGTTCCCCCGCAGGCAACTGGTGCTTTTCGCATCCTGCCTGTAAAATGAACGCATGAATGCGTTCCAATTCCTTCCACTCTTCGCAAAAATCAGAAAGCCGCCGTTTCCCCAAAGAGGTTATCCGGTAATATTTCCGAAGACGGCCGTTGTGTGCAACAGAGTATGTTGTCAGGTATCCGCTCGCCTCCAAACGGCGCAAGATGGGATACAACGTCGATTCCGAGATCTCCACACAGGCGGATAAATCCTTCATAATTTGGTATCCATATGAATCTTGCCACTCCACCACCGCTAGGACACATACCTCCAAAAGCCCCTTTTTCAGCTGTATGTCCATATAGATACCTCCTATTCTACTATATTATATAATACATAGTATTGTCTGTCAAGAAATGGCTGTGTAATACCAATTTACACAGCCACCTCATTTTGCCTGGTACATCCAAGGGATTAGATTCCAAACGCGGATACGCCGCTTTAGATTTTTCTCTGTACGTCTGCCTGTTTTGAGCAATGAATCGTACCCCAAAACCCGCAAAACGCCACGCACCGCGTTATATCCGCTGCCCTCCCGCAGCATGACATCCACACTGTTCATAACGGTCCGCGGAAGCAACTCCTGCGAAAACAGCGCCTGTAGTTCCGTTTCCTGCTTAAAGCTGGTTTGCAACAGCAATTCCACCCGTTGAATTGCCTCCACCGCCTGGAAAATTTCCTTGCCGACTGGCTTCTCTTTTCCACGCTTGAGTTCAAACACCGTATCCCGCTTTAAAAGTGTTGGAGATTGCACGATATTCTGCGCATTCAGGAGGCAGCGGTATAAAAACTCCTGCGCGTACCCGTACCGGCATCCCTCGGTAAAATGCAGCCCGCATTCGCGCAGGAAACTGCGTTTCAATAACACTGCCGAAAGGTCGATCTGCAAATTTCCACGGATGACTTCCTTCATGTATTGCACGCCGGACTGCTGCTGGACCGCCTTACTGAGCGAACGGCGTTCCGCTAAACGGACATCTTCTTCACTGAAACTGCCAAATACAAAATCTGCGTCTGTGCGCTCCGCGGTTTCCAGATAGCCTTTTAAGAAGTCCATATACAACCGCCGGGCAAAAATAAAGGAAACATAGGTTCCGCTGGCTTTTTGTATTCCGGTATTGAGCGCTGCGGCAACGTCGCCGTCGCCATTTTGGATCACAAAGCCATGTAACTTCTCATTTTTGATGAGCTGCACACACTCCAAAGGCGTCCCATCTTCGGACCCCATATCCACCAAAATAAATTCTGCCTCGATCCCGTTTGTCTGCCTCACCACAGAACGCAAGATCCCAGAAATCTCCTGCTCTACATTCCGAACAGGCAGAATAATGGAAAGGTTGATCGCTTGCATACACTCACCCCTTATCCAAGCGAAGCCGCGCACAAGTTTATTGATAAAACTTTTATTCAGTATAGCACAAATCCCAAAAGATAAAAGCGCCAATTTTCCCAAAGATTATTCGTCCCTTGCCCCCTCTTCTGGTGAAACCATTGTCAACTGTGTTGCATGGTGAGAAGTCGCCTTCGTGACGGTAATATGCCATCCCTTAAAATCGAAAGTGTCCCCCACCGACGGGATTTTTCCGAGCAGTTCCATAGCCCATCCGCCGACGGAAGCAGACTCAAATTCATCCGAGTCTCCTAGATCAAATTCTTCAAATAGGTCATGCAGGTCCGCGCTGCAATTGATTACATAAGTATGGTCGTCGATTTGATTAAAGTAGTCGATCACCACGTCGTGTTCATCCCAAATGTCGCCCACGAGCTCCTCGATGATATCCTCCATCGTGACAAGCCCCTCTGTCCCGCCGAATTCATCGACGACGATCGCCATGTGGGATTTTGTCTTTTGCAGGGTTCGCAACAGGTCGGAAATCTTTACGGTCCGGCTGATGTAAAGGACCTTCTTCATCACCTGTTTGATATCGCTGATGCCACTTTTCTGAGCGCTGAAATAGTCCTTTTCGTGAACGATTCCTATGATGTTGTCAATGGAATCGGAATAAACGGGCAAGCGAGAGTATGTATTCTTGAGAAAAATATCCGAGATTTCCTGAAAAGGGCATTCCTCGTCGATGCCAACAATATCCACACGAGGCGTCAAAATATCGTCAGCCGTCAGGTCGTCAAATTCGATCGCTGAGCGGATCAGCTCGCCCTTTTCCTCGTCAATGCCACCTTCGCTTTGTGCTTCATCCACAATGGTTTTCAGTTCCTCCTGGGTCATTCGATTGTCCGACTTCTTCTTAAAGATCTTGTTGAGCAGCTTCTTCCACTGGGAAAAAATAAAATTAATCGGGGTCAAGATGGTAATCAAGAGTCTTAAAAATGGGGCGCTGAACCGTGCAAACGCCTCCGGATGCTCTTTGGCCAGGTTTTTGGGAGAGATTTCCCCAAAAATCAGCACGATGACCGTCATAACCGCCGTGGACACAGACACCCCGGCATCACCCAGCACATGGGTAAATACAATCGTCGCCAGAGAAGCACTGGCGATATTCACAATATTGTTCCCGATTAAGATTGTGGACAGCATTTTATCATAGTTCTCTGCGATGGAAAGTACAAGTGCGGCCCGAGAGTCGCCTGCCTCGGCCTCAGTTTTTAGACGAATTCGGTTTAACGTTGTAAAGGCTGTCTCAGAAGCAGAAAAGAACGCTGAAAACATTACACAAATAATAATCCCTACAATAATGCCAAAATCGGCACCTAGCATAATATATTACTCCTCTTTTGCAGTAAAATAGATTGATATTGATACAATTTTATCAGATTTCTACTTGATTTTCAATCCGCTAGTTTTTGCCCCTAGCCTGAAATAGCCAGAGAATCACGCCGATCTTTTATTCCATCGGATGCTCTTATGGATTTTCTTCTCATCGCGATGATTTAGCGGGACAATCGCCGGCTTCCATCCGAATGGACATTGGTTCCTATTATACAAGTGGTTTACATAGCGGAACCTTACCCCGGGCTTCCCAGCCTTTAGTTAGGCGGATCTTGTGAGTGGTTTTCTCTTTTCAGATTCATTCGGAACCATTTACTTTGCCAGAGGATGGGGCAGACTCTATTTTTACAATTTTTTTGCCAAAACCTCTTGCATTGAAAATAAAAGTGTGCTAATATAAAAAAGCTGTTTCGAGCGATTCCATTTCGAGCAAACTATGGGGCATTAGCTCAGCTGGGAGAGCGCTACACTGGCAGTGTAGAGGTCAGCGGTTCGATCCCGCTATGCTCCACCACATCGTACAAATCCGAACCTTGTGCCGTTAGGCGATGGGTTCGGATTTATTTTTATCGCCCTGAAATTTATCCCATATCCGCCATAAAACGCGATGGCCTCTTTTATGGAGCGCTGTGTGTTTTATTTTGATCTTCCAGACAAAAAGAGTTGCCATATTATTCTGCGCCGTTTCTATCCACCACAAGTTGGTTCAGAAGGACAAACTGACTGTACAGAATTTGTACATCGAGAAGCTGATGCTTATGATGCTTATGAAATGCAAATGAAACCACTATGTTGGTCTGTTCAGAGGGGATCTCTGGAAAAGCATCCTCAAATGCAAATTATGGATATGGATCTTTACAGCACAAATGCATAGGATCAAAAGAAAAATCCACTGTTAACCTAACGGTAAATACTGAATAACCAATCGAGACTTCTGCGGAGGTCTCGTTTTTTTATAATAAAACCAGCAAAAGGAAAGGTAGGTGAAGGACATGAAGGTACAGAAAATATTTGTGTCAGCTTTGTGTATCCTGCTCTGCCTGACAGGGTGTGGTAACGAAGAGAAAACCCTCCGCGATGTTTCCGCTATTCCCAATGAAGAGTGGGAAACCTTAGAAAAAAGTTCTGTGCCGGATGTGGATATAGATGTGACACAGGAACCTTTTGATGAAAATACAGAGATTGATATGGTGCGCAGCGATCCAGTGTTTGGCAATTATGGCCACCTGCTGTTTCCCACAGATGATTGGTATATGAGTGGAAGCACCCTTGGAGATTTGCAGTTGACCTGGTATCACAACATCGATCCGGCAGAAACAGTGGAGATCGTCAATACTTTGTGGAAACGGGCCGATGCGGGTGAAACGGTTTTCTACGATATTTACACCGAAGAAGAAAAATTGGCAGACCCCGAAAAGGAGAACACCGGGTTGTTCTTCTTTAAGGGTGAGCCGGGAGAAAAGTTTGCCGTGTGCAATGCTGGAGGCGGATTTGCCTATGTAGGCGCCATGCAAGATAGTTTTCCCCATGCGCTGGAATTATCTAAGCAGGGCTATAACGCCTTTGCCCTCATCTACCGCCCTGGGGATCAAACAGCCTGCGAAGATCTGGCGCGGGCAATCAGCTTTATCTTTGAAAACGCAGAAGAACTGGAAGTAGACACCGATTGCTATTCCCTTTGGGGCGGTTCTGCAGGGGCGCGGATGGCGGCTTGGCTTGGCTCTTACGGCCCGGCAGCTTTTGGCGGGGACGATCTCCCTCAGCCGGGTGCAGTGATTATGCAGTACACCGGCCACAGCGACTACACAGAAAATGATCCACCCACCTTTGCCTGCGCCGGCGAAAACGATGGCATCGCCAACTGGCGTACCATGCAGCGCCGCCTGGACGCTATGAGTGCTCTGGGCATTCCAACGGAGTTTCACCACTATCCCGGACTGCCTCATGGCTTCGGCCTGGGAACCGGTACGGTGGCGGAGGGATGGTTGGACGAAGCGGTTGCCTTTTGGGAAGCGCAAAGGTAAGCATCCTATGGATATAACAAACATCTTATAGAAAAAATGTATGATCACGAACAACGTTATTTTCTAAAACACAAAAGGGGTTATTTCAGCAAGGGTTGTGCAAAAGAGCATATGGACAGCCTGGCGCAAAATGCCCATGCCATTTTGCTTGCCTATGGCGGCGGCCTAGCAGAATGCCTTCCGATATATTAGCGGTACATCTATAAAGAAAGGCTTCCCAAATTCGTCCGCTTCGCCGAAAATGTAGGGGGATCGCCTGCGATGGGAAATCTGATGAGGAGCTCCTCTGGCTGGCCTCGACGCTCCGGCCGATTTTATCAAAAGGCTTGGCCACCCTACCACTTTCAAAGAGTCAGGCGTGGGCAAGGGACAGCCAAAAGAGAACGTAGATTCCTGGCATCTCCTAGGGTAACTACAAGCCTATGGCTCATAAGAAAATCCTGGCAATCATCCAGGAATTCTATAAATAAAATTCTTTGACAAAGAAAGGAACGATCCATATGAAAAAATTAACCGCATTGTTTTTAAGCCTGGCCATGATATTGGGCCTTGCCGCCTGCAACAGTGGTACGCCTTCCTCCATCCCCTCTGTTCCCAGTGAAGTGCCGGCAGAGAACGAAACGCCTTCTTCTCAGCCGGAAAACTCTGAAGGAACTGAGGGGGAAAACGGCAGCACTCTGGTAGTTTATTTCTCTGCCACCGGCAACACGGAACAAGCGGCGGACTATATTGCTGACATCACCGGAGGCGATTTGTTTCAGCTGGAACCCACCGATCCTTATACCGATGATGATCTGAACTGGACAGTGGATGGCAGCCGTGTAAACCAGAAACATGATGACGAATCCTTGCGGGATATTGAACTGGTAGCCGACACTGTGGACAATTGGGACAGTTATGACACTGTGTTTATCGGCTACCCCATCTGGTGGGGCATCGCCGCGTGGCCGGTGGATGGATTTGTGGAGGCCAACGATTTCACTGGCAAAACCGTGATTCCCTTCTGCACCTCTTCCAGCTCCGGTATTGGGGAGAGCGGTGAGCTGTTGGCCGAGCTGGCTGGCACAGGCGATTGGCAGGAAGGTCAGCGTTTCTCCTCCAATGTCAGCGAAGCGGATGTGCAGGAGTGGCTCGACAGCCTGAACCTGTCCTGACAGACGGAAAGGCGTTGGCTATGAAACGGCTTTTATCCATACTCTCGGCCATGGCGCTTCTGCTTTCCCTCTGCGCCTGCGGGTCTGAGGATGCCGGACACTTTGCGCTAGATATGGGCAACAGCTCTTCACAAACCGAGCGTTCAGACGATGACTATACGAAACCAAGCGGCAACAGCATTCTAATTGCTTACGATCCCGCACAGGAGACGGTGGCGCAGGCAGCAGATATTCTGGCGGACGCGCTCTCCGGCGATTTGCAGGAAATAGAGGATGACAGCGGGCTTCATGCAGATGCGTATGAATATGTGTTGCTGGGGTTTGCGCCAGATGGGGATACACTCCCCCAAACAGTAGAGGCATTCCTCCAGCGCCATGATTTTGGCGCACGTACCATCTACCCCTTTGTTCTGGGAGGCAGTGACGAAGATGTGATTTCCTCTGCCGGCTTGTACTCCTCCATCTCACAGCTTCAGCCGGGGGCTTTGATGGGAAATGATGTCTTGATGGTATCGCCTGATATGACAAAAGATGCAATCCGAGCCTGGGCGGAAAGCCTTGGACTGAACCGTGCTGCCGCTGTGCCGGAAAATGCCCCTGCCAATACAGCGGCAACTGCCGCCGTCACGCCTAAGGAACAACAGGTTCTGTATCTGTGGGAGGAAGGCAATGCCCCGGCACAAACAGAGTATACCGTCAACAACGGCGGTTATTCCGATGGCCCGGACTTCCGGCCATACATCACCAGCTTTCCCGTCCCGAACGGTGTGGATATAAAAGGCGCTATACTCGTCTGCCCCGGCGGGGCATTCCAGTTTCGCAGCGATCAGCCGGAAGGGAGCGATGTTGCAGAAGCGCTCAGTGCTTTGGGCTATCAGAGCTTTGTGGTAGACTACCGCCTGCGGCCCTATACCCAGCAAGAAGGCGCGCTTGACCTGGCCAGAGCCGTGCGGTTTGTCCGCTCCCATGCAGAGGAATACCGTATTGACCCACGGGACATTGCCGTTATGGGCTTTTCAGCGGGCGGGATCTTAAGCGGGGATATGCTGCTGAATTTTGATGAAGATGTAAACCCAGCTACTTTTGATCCCAAGTATCAGCCGGATGAACTGGACAGCGTTTCTGCTGACGCCGCGGCCTGCGGCATGATTTACTCTTTCTATGGGCGCCTAAGTGTGGGCACCACCGACGTGGAGCTGCTGCACTCCGGCAATCTGCCCCCCACCTTCTATTGCTATGGGACACGTGACCCATTCTACAAACAGTTTTTAGCTAATGCAGACGCAGCGGAGGAAGCGGGTGTAGCGGTAGAACGGCTGCAGCTTGATGGAATGCCCCATGGCTTTGGATCCAGCGGGGATTGGATTCCCACCTATGACCAATGGTTAAGCGCCATCTTCGCAGACAACTGACCACCCAGAGCGGCTTATCCCGCCTGTTCTATATCGGCAGGTTTCTCCGTTCTCAGGAGGGACCTGCTTATTTTTGAAAGGAAGCAATGAAAGCAATGGAGGAAGACGCGGAAAAATACCTGTTTGAAGCAATGCCGGTTCCCAAAGCGGTAGCGACTTTGGCCATCCCCACCATCATCAGCCAGGTGGTCACGATGATTTACAACCTGGCGGATACCTTCTTTGTGGGACAGATCGGTGACCCGCTGATGGTTGCCGCTGTTTCGCTGGTATCGCCCTGGTTCAACCTGCTGACTGCTCTGGGAAACCTGTTCGGCCTGGGCGGCAGCAGCCTGATCTCCCGGATGATGGGGGCGCAAAACCACGAGGACATCAAATATGTTTCCGTATTCAGTATTTGGGGCGGGACGGCTGTGACACTTCTCTTTTCCCTGGCCACCTGGCTTGCGCGGGTTCCCCTATTAAATTTTCTGGGAGCAAGCCCGGATACCTATGGATACGCCCAAGAGTATCTCCTGTGGGTAGTGGTTCTGGGCGGCGTGCCAACCATGGTGAACCTGGCCCTCGGCCATCTGCTGCGCAGTGAAGGACATGCGAAACAGGCCAGTGCCGGCATGATGTTCGGCGGCATCCTCAACGTGGTGCTGGACCCAGTTTTTATCTTTGCATTCCATCTGGATGTGGCGGGAACCGCTATCGCCACGGCGCTTTCCAACGCTGTCTCGGTGGCGTTCTTCATCATCCAGTATATCCGGCTGAAGGACAAGACTGCCATTTCTTTGAATCCTCGGCACTTTACATTCCGCTTTGTACGACCTGTCTTCTCCGTAGGGCTGGCATCGGCTTTAGCGACCACTCTGGGCAACGCTTCCAATATGGTAATGGTCCATCTGGCCTCCGGTTACGGTGACATCCCCGTGGCTGCCTATGGTGTTGTGAAGCGCATCGATCAGTTCCCTCTGAATGTTTCTATGGGGCTGTGCCAGGGCTTTATGCCGCTGGTGGGGTATAATTTTGCTTCCAAGGATTATGGGCGGATGCGCAGGGTGTCCATTTTCTCCTGGAAGATAGCCCTAGTGATGTCCGCCTGTTTCATCGCCTGCTTTGCCATCTTTGCGCCGCAGATCCTGCATCTCTTTATCCCGGAGACACAGACCAGCACCTTGGGCGCTTCCTTTTTGCGGATTGCCTGCCTGGCGGTGCCGCTAACGAGCGTGAACTTTCTCATCAGCTACACATTACAAGCCATGGGGAAAGGCATACAGTCTGCGATCCTTACTTCTTGCCGCCAGGGGTTGCTCAATATTCCGATGTTGATCGTAATGGACTTGGTCCTTGGTCTATATGGTATGATCTGGACTCAGCTTGTGGTGGAGATTATTATGCTGCCGGTATCCCTGGGGATGTACTCCCACACCTTCCGGGGATTGAACGCCAAAGGAAAGCCGTGCATGTAACCTTTTGGTTTCTACCGCATAACAAACGGAGACTTCTGCGCTCCTCTGTACGGAATTACAATAGATGCAAAGGAAAGAAAGTGGTATACAAGATGAAGACACACATTTTAGGAAAAGATCCCATTGTTTCTGTTGTTGGGGCCCCTATCCGGTGGCACACTGTGGCTACCTTCCCCTCGAAACACGATTGGATAGACAAGACGGTGATCCCCTTCCAGGCCCACGAAGGATGGACAGGCTATGCGCTGAAGGATTGGAAGGCCGCCTATAAGGGCGCAAAGATTTGCTGCGAAGGGGCGATTCGTTCCAATTCCGCAGGTGGAAACCAGTTGATCACCGGTGAGATGGATGTGCAAAAATGCCTGAGGCAGGCCACCAAGGAGGTGTCCTGCCAATGAACGCGCATTTTCCCTTTTGCCTGCTTTTGTGTGGCATAGCCTTTTTAGCGATTCTCAGTAGCTGCGCTGCCAAACCCCAATCATTGCCCGACGTAAGTTCAGCATCGGATAGTGAAACCCTGCAGGAAGCCTCCCAGGCGGACGTTCCCGATGAGCCGGACATGGCGCTTCCTACGGAGCTGCCGGTACAGACAGGGATCATCCCGGAGCAGATTCTGGAGGGCGAAACAGGGACGATCCATTACAGCTATTACCTTCCCCACGGCTACAATGAGCGCCAGGAATATCCCCTGATGATGGTCATGCCAGGGTACGACATGATGTGGTTCGGGGAAGAATCCTCCGGCTCTAATTTGAATTGGAGAGGCTTTTTATGCTGGACAGAACTTCCAGAGGATATGATTGTCGTCTCTGCCCAGCTCACAGATTGGCACGATACTTCGGCACAGCAGGCCATTGAGCTGACAGAATACTTTATCGATCATTTTTCTGTGGATAAAACCCGTGTTTATGCAGCCGGATATTCTGCAGGCGGGGAAACCATGTCCCAGGCTGTCTCCATGCGCCCGGATCTGTATGCGGCATATCTACACGGCGCATCCCCATGGGACGGAGAATATGCCCCTATCGCAGAAAATGGCGTAGCGGTTTATATTTTCATGGCACAGAACGACGAATATTATGGCTCTGAACGGGCCTGGAGCGCTTACAACAGCCTCCGTGACGCTTATGTAGAAGCTGGATGGAATGAGATCGATATTGTCCTGCAAATCCAAACCCCGGATAACAATTGGTTTGCCCAGCGTGGCGTCACCGGGAACTACCACGGCGGAGGCAATCTGGTATTTGACGAGACAGAGATTTTAGAGTGGGTGACCAACCATCAAAAAGGAGGAAACACACAGAAATGAAAGTTTTGCTTATCAATGGAAGCCCCCACAGGGAGGGCTGCACCTATACAGCGCTATGTGAAGTGTCCAGCTCGCTGAACCAAAACGGTATTGATACGGATGTTTTTTGGATCGGCAATCCCCCCTTTTCCGGCTGCATTGCCTGCCATCAATGCGATCGGTTGCATCACTGCGTGATGCAGGATACCGTCAATGATTTTCTTGATCTGGCAGGCGATTACGACGGATTTGTTTTTGGCACACCGGTGTATTTCGCCGCCGCAGCCGGCGAAATTACATCTTTCCTAGACAGAGCGTTCTATGCCGATCTGAACGGAGGCGCCAACCGGTTTTACCTGAAACCTGCAGCAGCGGTCATATCGGCCAGAAGGGCTGGTACTACTGCCACCTGGGATCAGATAAACAAATATTTTGGCCTGATGCAGATGCCCATCATCACTTCCCGTTATTGGAATATGGTGCATGGCACGACGCCAGAAGAAGTAAAACAGGATCTGGAAGGAATGCAGACCATGCGAATCCTGGGGCACAATATGGCATATTTCCTGAAATGCAAGGAGATTGGCAGTAAAATGATTCCTCTGCCGCCACAAGAAACTCCTGTGTTTACGGGCGTTATTCGTCATAATGCTGGATAGAAAAAATAGATAAACCATTATCGATGTGTGCTTATAATGCGGCATATCTTTTTAGCCAATGATAAAAATGCGAAGAAAACCCATATAAGATGATCTCGGTACCTCTTCTGCCATTCGGCTTTCACTGTTTGCATTTCATGATGTAGATGTCCAAAGCCTAACGGAGGATGGATGCCAAAATCTGTGTTATCACGGATCTCACCATACACCAATCTGAACGCTGTGCTGTGTATATCCAAGTGATTCTGACGTGATCCTTATCAAGGAGAGCATCCGATATCTTTCCATGCCTTACTCAAAACACTGGCCGAGTCCTTACGTTTATCCAAATCTATGAGCACATACGGAAAGAACCAGATTATGGAACGGGCCGGGAGATTGTCAACCACCATGTATATAGAGTCCGCTGTAAATTGAATTTGGGCAACGCCTCCGATTTCTATATCCGAAGTGTCCGCGGCATTGGCTACAGCTTAGAAGTGAGATAGGCGGTGGCGGACGTTTTTCTGCGGCTCTCGGTTCGAATTTGAAGCCCTACTCTCCACCATAAAGACCTAACTTAATGGTTCATAGAATCTTTTGCATTTCGAACACGTTTGTTACTTTCTAAATCGTTTCATTCAAAGATCTGTAAGTAATTTTTCAATTGTTTACTTTATAAACATAAATATTTTTAATTTTTACAAATATTTTTTGTATAAATCTTTCTTTATTCGATATTTCACAAAAATCTAGTGATGTAATTTTACATCTTTCACAATATGAATAATCATTCGTCGCCTTATCGAGCAGACTGGAATATTCTTCTTTTTGAGGAGGAATATTCATGTCTCTTAAAAAGCGTCTTTCCCACGATATCTTTCACGCACGAACGGACGACCGCAAGTTAACGCAACAGCAAGCCGCTGATGCTGTCTTCATTTCATTACGCGAATATCAGAAGATCGAAAAAGGGGACATTTTGCCTGGTACAGAAATTTTTCTTCGCCTTGTCTATTTCTTCGACTTGGATATCAAAGATTATCTGGAGGAAGCAAATGCCCATGTATCGATACGTTCCTTCTGAAGAATTTCTCTTTTCCCCTTTTATTGGACATTACCGTTCTTTTGGTATTGCCGTCTTCCAATATACAGAAAAAGGCTGGGAACGTAAAAGCTTCTTTTCAGATGTTTCCACAGATCCATCTTTCGTAACTGCGCTTGCTCAACGCTGTACGAGAGGACAATTAAGCCCCGACCATCTATTAGATGTCCTTTTCGATTCAATCTGACAGGATTGTGCGTCCATTTAAGCTCACATTTCCCTGTGGGCTTTTTTGTGTTGCTATTTTTGATTTTCCTGTAGCCGTATATCTTAACAGATACAGGCCCCTATGATATACTACAAAGGGGATCTTCTGGCCGGACTGCTCTTGATGTTTCCTGTTATGAACCCGATTTGGACGGCCGTATTTTTTATATTTCAGGTATCCACACGGACTTCATTAAGATTGGATTCACTTTTATCAAGCGAGGGAAATACGATGTTGAACATTGGATGTCATCTATCCTCTTCAAAGGGATATCTGCACATGGGAAAGGAGGCCCTTTCCATTGGAGCAAACACCTTCCAATACTTTACCCGCAATCCGCGCGGCAGCAAAGCAAAAGCGGTCAACTTTGCGGATATCGCTGCATTCAATAACTTGGCAGAACAAGAACATTTTTCTACATTGGTCGCGCACGCACCCTATACCCTCAACCTCTGTTCCGCAGACGAGGGCCTCCGGGAGTTTGCCGTCCAAGCTATGACGGAAGACCTCGCTACGATGGAATATCTTCCCGGAAACCTTTACAATTTCCATCCGGGAAGCCATGTGAAGCAAGGAACGGAGATAGGGATTCAGCTCATTGCGCAAGGGCTGAACCGCATTCTCCGCCCAGATCAGCATACAACGGTCCTTTTGGAAACGATGGCTGGAAAAGGTAGTGAAGTCGGCCGTACATTTGAAGAGCTCCGTGCAATCCTCGACCGGGTAGAACTCACGGATAAAATGGGGGTCTGCCTGGATACTTGTCACGTCTTTGACGCTGGATATGACATAGTGGATCATCTTGAGAGTGTCTTAGAGGAGTTTGACAAGGTCATCGGGCTAGGCCGGCTCCGTGCAATTCACCTAAACGACAGCCTGAATCCGCTTGGCAGCCATAAGGACAGGCACGCCAAAATTGGCCAGGGACATATTGGATTACCTGCTCTAACCAAAATCATCAATCATCCTGTGCTTTGTACATTACCCTTTGAATTGGAAACACCAAATGACCTCAACGGATATGCCGAAGAAATCCGTCTCCTTGAGGAGGTTTTTCAAGGGGGCTGAATGGCCTCCCCCTCCCATCGGGCCATTCAGGAGATGCTATTTTCCCCCTTGTCGCCCGTGCTCGCCGGCACAAATGTAGGTTTGTCAAAGATGTGTTACAGATTAAGGAAAAGAGGAAAGGACCTGTAAAGGGGAGAGCCAGTTTAAAGGGCGGATGGGAAAATGGTCGTAAACCCGTTCACGGACGGCTAGCTGAGCTTTGAAATCATCGAAGGAGTAGAAGCGGTGAGAGGCGTAAAATTCCT
>NZ_JADNJD010000019.1:0-64115 GCF_015554745.1 Anaeromassilibacillus sp. 1001302B_160321_C8
ACGCATCTCTGTGATTTTCAGCTTTTCTCTCCCGGCCAGGGCCACCGTATCCCGCAGGCGCAGCGTTCCGCTGTATAGCCGCAGATAGACACGCCGCTGGCCGCAATCGGTGTACTCAACCTTGAAAACGCTGCCGCATAGGGTGGCGCTCCCCTGTTCCCCAATCGGTTGGAACAGTCCTGTCACCGCATCCATCAACGGTTGAATGCCAAGGCCCTTTTTGGCGCTGCCATGATAGACCGGAAACAGGGAGGCTTCTTGAACCCGCCGCTGTTCCTCCCGCGCAAGTTTTTCCTGGCTGATTGGTTCTCCTGCGATATACTTTTCCAATAATGCATCGTTATTTTCGATGACCGCATCCCATGCTTCTATGTCGGTATTTTCCTCCAGGACTATTTCCGGGGACAGCGACACCGTCTGCTTGATGATAATATCGGCGGAGAGCTTATCCCGAACAGACTGAACCACGCTCTGCAAATCAACGCCAGCCTGGTCGATCTTGTTGATAAAGATAACGGTGGGAATGTTCATTTTCCGCAGGGCATGGAACAGAATACGGGTCTGGGCCTGCACGCCATCTTTCGCGGAGATCACCAAGATGGCCCCATCTAAAACAGCCAAAGAGCGGTACACCTCCGCCAAAAAATCCATGTGGCCGGGCGTATCCACAATGTTAACTTTACATCTGTGCCACTGGAAGGAAGTGACTGCCGCTTGAATGGTAATCCCACGCTGCCGCTCCAAAAACAAGGTGTCCGTCCTCGTTGTCCCTTTTTCGACGCTCCCTGGTTCTGAAATGGCTCCACTGGCATATAGCAGACTCTCCGTCAAGGTCGTCTTTCCAGCGTCTACATGGGCAAGAATCCCGATATTGATAATGTTCATGTCTATCCTCCATACAAGGCCCGAATGGGCGCAAAAATCCCCAGCGGCTAATACTTTTACCGCTGGGGATCATGACTTCGGACACACAGAAACATACACGACTTACATAAGCCGCGGTCCGTCACGATATTTACTAAAAAGGCAAAAGTATTCTTAAAATTGGGTACAAAAACCAAGCCCCTGCAAGGGGCAATCATTTTTGCGCCCATTATCAAATTTTATTTAAGAATACCTTGCCGCATATTTGATAGACTCCTCAAATCAGGATAATAGCAGTATATCATAGTACGCTCTAAAAAACAAGAAATCATTTTACCGATTCCACAAATAAAATCGGAGGGTATTCACTGGAATACCCTCCGGTTTTGGTGATTATCGTGCGTCTATCCGAATTTTTGACTTTGCGGCCCGTTTCCGTTCCTTTTCGGCATGTTCCTGCTGGTAAGCTGCCTCTAATATTCTGTCCACTTGTTCTGGGCCAAAGGCCCTTTTGACCCGCTCATAGTCAGCGGAGACTTGCCGCATGGCCTTGTTTTCCAACTTGACCTCCTGCAATCGATCAGACAGGCGGATGTTGCTCTCCCTCACCCGGCCATAGTCCCCTTGCAGACGCTCAAATTTCCCCCGCAGCTCCACATAGGCCAGATACAGGGAGCGCAGCACCTTGACGATTTGGGCCAGCAGGGGCTTTGCCTTTTTCTCTCGGTAGGCCCGGCCTGTTTCCAGCGTTCCCGGCTCCGGCAAAATCTCCTCCGGATTGGCGGAGAAATCCGCTGCCAACCGCTCCATATTTTTCACCGCCGGGGCAAGTTCTTTGAGCCGCCGTTCCTGGCTCTCCACCTGGTTTTCTTTCTCCGCCTTGACCGTCTCCAGAACGGCGATCTCCTTTGCCCGCTGCTCTTTCTTGTAGTCCAGCACAGACAAGTGCTTGTCGTGGGTGCCTTTGTCCTCCCACTCAATCCCGTGGCGCTCCATGACCAGGGAAAGCTGCTCCTTTTCCGAGCGCACCCACTGGCTCCACTCTGTGTCCCCTCTGGTGCCGCCCTGGAAACCCTGGGCCGCTAACGCCTGTTTCAAAGATACCCTCGTGTCCAGCCCTCGCTTGCTCCCGGTGGTGAATGGTACAAAGTCAATGTGCAGATGGGGCGTAGCCTCGTCCATGTGGAGGTGGGCAGAGAACACCCGGAGTTGGGGGTTGCGCTCTTGAAAGCCCTTCATGTACTCGTCCAAAACCGCTGCCGCAAGCTGTCCCTCCTCGCTGTCGGCGCTCATATCATCTCGATTGCCCACTTGCAGGATGATTTCATGGAACGGCTTTTCCTGCTTGCCGGAGCGGATCTTCTCATAGTAATCCTCTATCCTTCTGTCGGCCCTGGTTTGTTTAGCGTTGTACCGTTCCAGAGCCTCGTCAAAGAGTTCATGGTACACCGCCTTGATATTCTCCTGGCAGTAGGTTATATTCAAGTGGGAGCGTTCCGGGTCAGTGTTCTTGGCGTGGAATTTTCTACTGTTATGGTTCACCGATCCTTGGCCCACCATGGCGCTGATTGTCCTTTTCAAATCAATCCCTCCTCCCTTTTCCGCCGCGCAAGCGGCGAGCCTTTGTTACTTTCTGCGAAAGTAACGCAAAAGCACTTTTGACAGCCTGACGGCCATCAAAAGCGCATTTGCGCCCTACGGGGTGGTGTGGGGGCTTTGCCCCCGGCAACTGCGGTTGCCTCCCCCAGCAGGGCCGCCCTTTGAAAAGGGCACCCTGCACCCCGCCTAAACTTTGTCACTCGCCGTTGGGCAGGGTGGAAAGGCCAGGGGCCTTTCCACCGCCCGGCAAGTGTTTTCCGTGGGCCGAAAGTCAAGGGGTACGGGTTGTATTGACTTGCGGCAATCTCCACCCGCAGGTATGCCCCCCTTGACTTTCGCCCCCGCTCCCCGTGACAGCCGTGACGACCGTGACGATGTTTTACACACCGCCTCCGCACTCCGAAAAGCTGTCACAGCTGTCACGGTCGTCACGCCTGGGGTTCCTCCAACGTGAGCTTGATACTCCGCCCGGCATGGGTTCGGGCGCTTTCATAGTGGATGTGGTACTCATAGGACAGCCGCCACGCCCGGACATTCAGCCGCATAGCCAGGGCATTGGGTTTCATATCCAGCCCCAGGGCGGCGACAAGTTCCGTGGCCGTCCCTCTCCACTCTGGCCGTTCCGCCGTTACCAGGGCGGCAACAGCCTCCAACACCGGGTCAGGCGGCTCCTGCCGCAGCTCCGTTTCCCGCCGCTCCAGCTCCCACACAAGCCGTTCCTCGTCCCGCTTGAGGTAGAGGCGCTGGTCTTGCTGATCCCGCCCAGAAATGTCCAGGGTGGCGGCGTTGTCTGCCCGCCGCTCCTTTTGGAGCAGAAAGGCCCCGTCTGCCGCACCCAATAAGCCGTTGGTGCCGGAGATCATATCAAACTTATCATCGGCCTGCTGCTTGCGGGTGTGATGTACAACCAGGAGGCAAACCCCGCTTATATCGGCAAACCGTTTCAGTTTGGTGATTACCTCATAGTCGTTGGCATAGCTGTACTTCTCTGCCCCGGCCTCCCGGATTTTTTGCAGGGTGTCGATGATAATAAGCCGGGTGTCCGTGTGTTCCCGGACAAAGCCCTTTAGCTGCTCCTCCAGGCCACCGCCGAGCTGCTTAGCTCCGATGGCAAAGAACAGGTTTCCGGTACTCTCTACTCCAAACATCCGGTACAACCGCTCCTGTAAGCGACGGTGGTTGTCCTCCAGGGCCAGATAGAGGACTGTCCCCTGGCGCACCTCATACCCCCACAGGGAAAGGCCCATACTCACATGATAGGCAAGCTGGGCCATGAGAAAGGACTTGCCCACCTTGGGAGCGCCCACAAAGAGATATGTCCCCGCATAGAGCAGACCGTCTACCACAGGAGGTCTGCCGGGGTACACCTGTTCGTAGAGGTCATTCATAGACACGGTAGGCAGATAGGCCGGGTCATTGACCCGGCTTATCTGCCGCAGGATTTCCTCCAAATCTCTTTCCGGGGGCTTGTGTTCTGTCACGCCCTCTGCTATACTTTGGTTAGGTTTTTGTGAGAGCGACTGTCCCCCGTCTGCGCCAACAGGCGGATATGGGGCAGCCGTTTTCTCTTGCAATCTATCCATCTATCAATCCTCCCTCATGCCGTCCATGATGGCGGCGATCAGCCGGATGGTGTCCAGCAACTCCCCATCCACGCCATTCCCGGCCTCGATACGCTCCAGTTCTTCCAGAACGGCGGCCAGCTCGTTCCGCAGGGCCTTATACACCCTGGGGTTGCCCTGTACCACCACATCCCGGCACAGCAGCCGTCGGGTGATGTAGTCCTGTTTGGTAAGGCCGGAGAGCCGCACAGCGGTTTCAATTTCCCTGTCCTCATCCGGGGACACCCGGAAAGCCACAGTTTTGTTTCTCCAGCGGTTGTGTCGGTCAAGATTTTTCACTGACATGATTTAGGCCCCCTTTCGCTCCATGTCCAGTTTGTCCGCCATCTCCGCCTGCCGGGTGGGGAACAGGTGGGCGTAGCGGTAGGTAATATCAATGCTTTCATGTCCCACCCGGTCAGCGATTGCCAGGGCCGTAAAGCCCATGTCAATGAGCAGCGAAATGTGGGAGTGCCTCAGGTCGTGTATTCTGATCCGCTTTACCCCGGCCTCTTTCGCACCCCTGTCCATCTCCCGGTGGAGGTAGGATTTTGTCACCGTGAAAATGCGGTCGGTGGGCTTCACCCCATACAGGCTCTTGATATAGTCTCGCATTTCTTCACAGAGGAAAGCGGGCATTTGAATGACCCGGTTGCTCTTAGGGGTCTTGGGGTCGGTAATCACATCCTTGCCCTTAATCCGCTGGTAGGACTTGGAGATGGTGACGGTCTGTTTCTCAAAGTCGAAGTCGCCAGGAGTGAGGGCCAGCAGCTCCCCCTCCCGGACGCCGCACCAGTAGAGCATTTCAAAGGCGTAATAGGAAAGGGGCTTGTCCATCATGGCCTCGGCGAATTTCAGATACTCCGCCTTTGTCCAGAACAGCATTTCCCGTCCCTTTGGCTTTCCCATATTGCCCGCCTGGGCAGCGGGATTGACCTTTAGATTGTAGTGCCGTACCGCATGGTTGAACACGGCGCTCAACTGATTGTGCAGCGTTTTTAAGTACACCGGAGAGTAGGGCTTGCCGTTCTTGTCCCGGTAACCCAGCATTTCATTCTGCCAGGCGATGACCTCCTTGGAGTGAATGTCGCACATCTTCCGCTTGCCGAAGTACGGCACCAACTTCTTGTAGAGGATATGCTCTTTCGTCCCCCAGGTGTTTTCCTTGATACGGCCTTTCATGTCCGCCACATAGACAGCCACGAAGTTTTCAAAGGTCATTTCCAGGTCGGCGGTCTGTTGTTGCAGGAATGTCCGCTCCCACTCCAGAGCCTCCCGCTTGGTGGGAAAGCCCCGTTTCATTTTCTTTACTTTCTTGCCCGTCCAGTCCTCGTAGTAAAAGGACGCATACCATGTGCCCTTTGCCTTGTCTTTGTATGCCGGCATTGTGGTTCCCTCCTTATTGTCTGTCCCGCAGCCCATAGAATTTTTCCTCGAAGTAGCGCCTGCTTACCCGTCCGGGAATGGTGAGAAAGCCTTTTTTCTTCAGCTCCTCGTTCATCTCCCGCACCAGCTTGTAGGCGTAGGGCTTGGAAATGCCCAGCTCCCTGGCGACCTCCTCTGCTCTCACAAACAGCTCCTTTTCCATGGTCAGCACCTCCTTATTTTAGTTTCGCAAATATGTTAATGTCACCATCTTCATTATACATTAACATAAGTGTTAATGTCAAGAATTTATTTCGCATTTTTGTTAAAGATTATCTTGCATCTTTCGCTTTTTTGCGCTATACTATTGGCAAAGGCGGTGGGATATTATGACAGTCGGAGACAAGATAAAGAAAATCCGCACCTTTCGAGGCATGACACAAAAGGAATTGGGGCTTGCTATCGGCTTTGAGGAAAAGGGAGCGGACAACCGGATCGCCCAGTATGAGACGAATTACCGTGTTCCGAAACGGGAACTGCTGGACAAGATGGCCGAGGCGCTGCGGGTAGACCGCCAGAACTTCTACACCATCGCCCCCGGCTCTGCCGAGGACTTCATGCGGACATTCTTCTGGCTGGACGAGGACAGCCCTGGCGCTATCCGCCTGTTCCAACTTGTCCGCAATCCGGGCAGAGCAGGGGCCGCTGATGATACCGCTGTACGGTACAATGATAGCGATGACTGGCCCGCACACCCTCCCGTGGGTATGTACTTCCAGTATGGCCTTGTGGACGAGTTCATGCGGGAATGGCTTTTTCGTCAGCAGGAGTTACACGCCGGGGAGATCACCAGGGAAGAGTATTTTGAATGGAAACTCAACTGGCCCCATACCTGCGACGATGGCCTGGAAAGCGAATATTATATCCCTTGGCGGAAAAATAAATAAGACAAGCAAAAAAACCGCCCTGCTGAATTTGTCGTTCAGCAGGGCGGTTTTGCTTGTCCTTTTGGGATTTTTCTCTTGAGAATACCGGGCGGACACAAATAGTATCAATCCAGTATCAAGAGCAGTATGGACGGGCAAAAAAGCCTGTATTCATGCGGGTTTTCGCCGTTTCGAGCGTCATTCCCACTCAATGGTGGCAGGCGGTTTACTCGTTATATCATAAACTACCCGGTTCACATTTTCGACCTCATTGACAATTCGTGTGCTGACGGTTTCCAATACTTCATAGGGAATACGCGCCCAATCGGCGGTCATAAAGTCGGTCGTTGTGACAGCGCGCAAAGCAATGGTATTGTCGTACGTACGGCCGTCCCCCATAACGCCAACACTCTTCATACCGGTCAGCACCGCAAAATACTGGTTAATATCGCGGTCAAGGCCCGCTTTTGCGACTTCCTCGCGGAAGATAGCGTCCGCATCCTTTAAAATCTCCAATTTTTCCGGCGTCACTTCGCCCATAATGCGGATTCCAAGGCCCGGGCCAGGGAACGGCTGCCGCCAAACCAAATTTGCGGGGATGCCCAGCTCGATGCCCACCCTGCGTACTTCATCCTTAAAGAGGTCGCGCAAAGGCTCTATAATCCCTTCAAATCCTACATCTTCTGGGAGACCGCCCACATTGTGATGGCTTTTAATGGTCGCTGCTTCTCCGGTGCCGCTCTCCACCACATCGGGGTAAATCGTCCCTTGGCAGAGGAACTCAATCTTTCCCAGCTTACGGGACTCTTCCTCAAACACACGGATAAATTCTTCCCCAATGATCTTCCGTTTCTGTTCCGGTTCTGTCACTCCAGCCAATTTGCTTAAAAAGCGGTCCTGCGCATTGATGCGGATCAGATTCATATCAAACTGCTGGCGGAATACGCGCTCCACTTCGTCTCCTTCGTTCTTGCGCAGCATACCATGGTCCACAAAGATGCAAGTCAGACTTTTTCCAATCGCTTTGTGCACCAAAACAGCTGCAACCGAAGAATCCACACCTCCGGACAACGCGCACAAGACGCGCTTATCCCCTACTTTTTCGCGGATCTGACGGATGGTCTCCTCGGCAAAGGAATCCATCTTCCAACTACCGGAACAGCCGCACACCTGGAACAAGAAATTTTTTAACATATCCGTTCCATATACAGTATGCTCAACCTCCGGATGGAACTGGAACGCATAAAGACGCCGGGCCTCGTTTGCCATTGCCGCAACCGGGCAGGCATCGCTCACCGCGGTGATGGTAAATCCTGCTGGCGGTTCTGCAATATAATCTGTATGGCTCATCCAGCAGACGGACTCTTCCGGTACCTTTTGAAACAACGCTGCATTGGCCTGTGCCCGTACTGGCGTCTTCCCATATTCGCGCACCTCAGAGCTGCTGACCTTTCCTCCCAACAGGTATGCCATCAGCTGCGCTCCATAACAAATCCCCAGAACAGGAATTCCTAGGTCGAACACCTTTTTATCGCAAACCGGAGCATCCTCTGCATAGACGGAATTGGGCCCTCCGGAAAAGATAATCCCCTTATATCCCGCCCCGGCAATCTGCTCCGCCGGGGTTTTATAGGATTTGATTTCACAGTACACGTTGCAATCGCGCACCCGGCGTGCGATTAGCTGGCTGTACTGTCCGCCGAAGTCCAAAATGAGAACCGCTTCGTTTTTCAGCATGATTTCTTTTCCCTTCCTTGTCTTTGAGAACTATTCCACTGTCACAGATTTTGCCAGGTTGCGCGGCTTATCGATGTCGCAGCCCTTCATGGATGCCACATAGTAGGCAAATAGCTGCAACGGGATGACGGTCAACGACGGTAACATCACATCACAAGTCTGCGGAATGTAGAACACATGATCCGTTACCTGTTCGATCTGCGTGTTGTTCTCCGTCGTCATTCCCAGCACAACCGCACCGCGCGCCTTGACTTCCTTCACATTGCTCATCATCTTGTCAAACAAATTCTGATGAGTGGCCAACGCGATCACCAGGGTTCCATCCTCCACAAGGGAGATGGTGCCATGTTTGAGCTCCCCTGCGGCATAGGCGTCCGAATGGATGTAGGAGATTTCCTTGAGCTTCAAGGAGCCCTCCAGGGACATTGCATAGTCTAGGTTGCGTCCGATAAAGAATACATCCTTTGCGTTAAAATGCTGGGAAGCCAAATACTGGATGTTTTCCCGATTTTGAAGGATCTTTTCAATTTTATCCGGCAGAGCCTGCAGCTCTGTGAGATAGGCTGCATATTCTTCGGCGGTAAGGCACCCCGACAGATCCGCCATGTAAATGGCCAGCAAGTATACGACAGCCAGCTGTGTACTGTACGCCTTTGTCGTCGCTACCGCGATTTCCGGGCCAGCCCATGTATAGATCACATCGTCGGACTCGTTTGCGATGGAGCTCCCCACCACGTTGACGATCGAAAGAGTTCGCGCGCCCAGGCGCTTTGCCTCACGCATAGCAGCCAATGTATCGGCGGTTTCCCCGGACTGGCTGATCACCAGCACCAGCACCTTTTCGTCGATGATCGGCTCCCTGTAGCGGAATTCGGATGCGACATCCACTTCCACGGGAATCCGGGTCATCTTCTCCAATACATATTTCGCCACCATTCCCACATGGTAGGCGGAACCACAGGCCACAATAAAGATCTTTCGAAATGTCTTGAGCTGGTCCGCTGTCAGCGTGATGTTGTCCAAAACAATCCGCCCATCCTTGATGCGCGGCGAAATGGTATCGCGCACCGCTTTGGGCTGTTCCATGATCTCCTTTGCCATAAAGTGCTCATAGCCGCCCTTTTCAGCGGCGGTGACATCCCACTCCACATGGACTGGTTCTTTGGGGATCAGCTCCTTATCCATGTCATAGATGCGCACCCCTTCGCGCTGGATGATCGCAATCTCGTTGTCATTCAAACGGTAAATGTCGCGCGTTCTGCTCAGGATTGCTGGGACGTCTGAGGCGATAAAATTTTCCTCCTGCCCAAGGCCGATGATCAGCGGGCTGTCTTTGCGCACCGCCACGAGTTGATCCGGTTTATCCGCACAAATGATTCCCAACGCATAAGAGCCTTCTACCTTTTGCAGTACTTTGATGACCGCATCCATGATGTCGCCCTTATAATAATACTCCAATAGCTGCGCCACCACCTCTGTGTCTGTTTCTGACACAAAGGAGACGCCGCGGCGGATTAAATGTTGCTTTAATGCGAGATAATTTTCAATGATCCCATTGTGTACCACCGCAAATTTCCCTGAATCGCTCACCTGAGGATGGGAATTGATATCCGAAGGCGCGCCGTGCGTCGCCCAACGGGTATGGCCGATTCCCACGGTACCCGGGACATCTTTGCCGTCATGAATCAAGTCTTTGAGGACCTGGAGGCGCCCTTTTGCCTTGACGACCCGAAGGGATGTACCGTCATAAACAGCAACCCCAGCGGAGTCGTAACCGCGGTACTCCAACTTTTCCAAGCCCTGCAAAAGGAACGGTGCAGCAGGATCGCCGCCGATGTATCCTACAATTCCACACATACTGTTACCTCCTTATGCGCGGGAACTCCCCGCCGTCTGCGGAATTACCGATAGATAATGTCCTCACGGGCCGGGCCATTGGAAACGATCTTGACCGGCACACCGATTGCTTTTTCCGCAAACTCAATATATCTGCGGGTATTCTCCGGGAGGTCTTCATACTTCTTGATGCCGCGGATATCGCATTTCCAACCGGGCAGCGTCTCCAGGATCGGCTTGCAGCGCTTCAGCTGCGCCGTCGGCGGGAAGGTATCGATCCGCTTGCCGTCCAATTCATAGGCCACGCACACGGGGATCTCATCCAAATATCCCAACGCATCCAGCACGGTAAACGCAATGCAGGTGGCTCCCTGCGCCTGGCAGCCGTAGCGGGTCGCAACCAGATCGAGCCATCCCATCCGGCGCGGGCGGCCAGTCGTTGCGCCGTATTCGCCGCCGTCTCCGCCTCTGCGGCGCAGCTCATCGGCCTCTTCGCCAAAGATCTCGCTGACAAATTCGCCTGCGCCCACGGCGCTGGAATACGCTTTTACCACGGTGATGACTTCCTGGATGGAATAAGGAGGCACGCCCGCGCCTACGGCCCCATAGCCGGCCAGCGTGGAACTGGAGGTCACCATCGGATAAATACCGAAGTCCGGGTCCTTCAATGCGCCAAGCTGTCCTTCCAGCAAGATGTGCTTCCCATCCTTGACCGCCTGGTGCAGAAGCGTGAAGGTGTCCGCCACATAGGGCGCCAGCATCTCTTTATACTCCATCAGTTTCTCATACAGGTCCTCTGCCTTTAACTCGGGCTGATGGTACAAATCCCTATATAATACGTTCTTCAGATCGAGAACATGCGCGATTTTCTCCATGATACTGGCTTTATCATCATAGAGCTCACTGACCTGAAAACCGATTTTTGCAAACTTATCGGAATAGAACGGCGCGATTCCGGATTTCGTGGAACCAAAGGACTTCGACGAAAGACGCGCTTCCTCCATGGAATCGAGTTCCACATGGTACGGCATGACCACCTGGGCCCGGTCGGAAACCAAAATCTTCGGCTTCGGAACACCGCGTTCCTCCAAAGACTGGAGTTCTTTGATGAAATTCTCCACACTCAATGCCACGCCATTGCCGATGATGTTTGTGATGTGATCATAAAACACGCCGGACGGGAGCTGGTGCAGCGCAAATTTCCCATAGTTGTTGATGATGGTATGGCCCGCATTGCTGCCGCCCTGAAAACGAACCACAATATCGGATTCCGCTGCCTTTACATCGGTAATTTTCCCCTTACCTTCGTCGCCCCAATTGGCGCCCACAATTGCTGTTACCATAAATAATACACCTGCCTTTTCAATCTAAAAACATCCGTGCAAAACCAAGTCCGCCGCCTCCCGGGAAATTCCCGCAAGGGGGCGGCGGCCAAACTCCGCACATCGGTGGTTTATACGTTAATCTCTGCCTTTTCCGTTGGCACAAACGCATATTTGTCCAAAATAGGACGGACTGTATTCTGAATAAACTCCTCCGTCTGCATCGGCGCACAGCCCACATATTTCTCCGGGCTGACAATCGTATGCAGTTCGTCGAGCGTAACGCCAAAGATCGGGTCCCCGGCGATGCGCGCAAGCAAGTCGTTCTCCCCGCCCTCTTCTTTCACAACCTTGGAAGCGGCCATGGAGTGCACACGGATGCGCTCATGCAGCTGCTGGCGGTCGGCGCCGCGCTTGACGGCGTCCATCATGATGTTCTCCGTCGCCATAAAGGGCAATTCCCGGCGCAAATGCTGCTCGATCACCTTTGGATATACGACCAGGCCGTCCGCCACATTGTTGTACAAATTCAAGATACCGTCCACCGCCAGGAATCCCTCCGGGACGCTGAGGCGCTTGTTCGCGGAATCGTCCAACGTACGCTCAAACCACTGGGTTGCCTCCGTGATCGCCGGATTCAAGCTGTCCGTAATCACATAGCGCGCCAGGGAAGCGATGCGCTCGGAACGCATCGGGTTGCGCTTATACGCCATGGCAGAAGAACCGATCTGGTTCTTTTCAAACGGCTCTTCCACCTCTTTCAAATGCTGCAACAGGCGGATATCGTTGGAGAATTTTGCCGCGCTCTGTGCAATTCCGCTCAGGATGGACAAGATCTGGCTGTCCAGCTTACGGGAATACGTCTGCCCGGAGACGGCAAAACATGCGCGATAGCCCATCTTCTCCGCGATCTTCTGATCCAGCTGCTTTACCTTTTCATAGTCGCCGTCGAACAGCTCCAAGAAACTGGCCTGCGTGCCGGTGGTCCCTTTCGAGCCCAACAGCTTCGCCTTGCTCAGCTGGTATTCCACATCCTCCAGATCCATCAGCAGATCCTGGATCCAGAGCGTAGCACGTTTTCCCACGGTGGTCGGCTGGGCGGGCTGGAAATGGGTGAACGCCAGGGTGGGCAGATCCTTATACTGCATCGCAAAATCCGAAAGCACACGGATCACGCCCACCAATTTCTGGCGGACCAATTCCAACGCCTCGGTCATAATGATGACATCCGTATTGTCCCCCACATAGCAGGAGGTTGCGCCCAAATGGATGATCGCGCGCGCCTTCGGGCACTGCTCGCCATATGCATAGACATGGGACATCACATCGTGGCGCACCACTTTTTCACGTGCTTCCGCCACCTCATAGTTGATGTCCTCCGCGTGGGCCTTCAGTTCGTCGATCTGTTCCTGGGTGATGGGAAGCCCCAGCTCTTTTTCCGTTTCCGCCAAAGCAATCCAGAGTTTCCGCCACGTGCGGAACTTTTTATCGGGGGAAAACAGGAACTTCATCTCAGCATCCGCATACCGCGCGGACAGCGGCGACTCATACGTATTCTTCAAATTGACAACCTCCATCAATCTCTTCTGATCGGCACACAATATTTATTTTCTTTCGAAGCCATGGAATGGCTTGGGACAGCGGCCGGATAACGCCCAGAGAAACAGGCATCACAGTAATGCCCACAATCGCTCTCTATCCCCAACATCTTCGGCAGATTTTCCAACGCTAGGAACTCAATGGAGTCTGCAAAGCTCATCTTGCCAATCTCCTCAATCGTATGCTTACAGGCGATCAGCTCGTCTTTGGAGGGGATGTCCGTCCCGTAATAGCAAGGCCAAAGGAACGGTGGGGAGCTGATGCGCAGATGGACTTCCTTCGCACCGGCGTCCTTGAGCATGGACACAATCCGCGCGCATGTCGTACCACGCACAATGGAGTCGTCCAGCATTACGACGCGTTTCCCTTTGACTGCCGTGCCCAGGGCGTTCAGTTTGATGCGCACGCTGCGTTCCCGCGAAGCCTGATCCGGCTTGATGAAGGTACGCCCGATATAGCTGTTTTTGACAATGCCCTTCTGGTAGGGGATGCCGGACTCCTCGCTATATCCAATCGCCGCGTCGATCCCGGACTCAGGCACACCGATCACCATATCGGCATCCACGGGATGCTGGCGAGCCAACAGGCGCCCGGCCTCTTTGCGTGCCTCGTAGACGCTGATGCCATCCACCACGCTGTCCGTACGGGCAAAATAAATGTATTCAAACACGCAAAGGGATTTTGCAGCTTTATTGGGGAGCGTCATCGAGCGGAGGCCGTCTTTATCCGCCACGACAATTTCACCGGGCTCCACATCACGCACGAACTCTGCCCCACACGCATCAAGCGCACAGGTCTCCGAAGCAAACACATAGCTGTTCTCCACGCGGCCAATGCAGAGCGGACGGAACCCGTTCGGGTCGCGTACGGCAATCAATTTTTGGGGGCTCATCACAATCATGGAATAGGACCCCTGAACCTTCGGCATCGCACGGTAGACCGCCTCCTCTATGGAGGGGGCCTTCACGCGCTCCCGCGCGATGAGGTAGGCAATCACTTCTGAATCAATCGTGGTTTGAAAAATGCAGCCGCGATGCTCCAGTTCATGCCGGAGCTCATAGGCATTGCTCAGGTTTCCATTGTGTGCAATCGCCAACGTTCCCTTGATGTATCGCATGACAAGCGGCTGGGAGTTTTCCCGGACGCTCGCGCCCGCGGTGGAATACCGCACATGGCCGACAGCGATCTGGCCCTTCAATTCCCGCAGAATTTTATCATTGAAGGTCTCCGTCACCAATCCCATATCTTTATAACAGGAAATGACCCCCTGGTCGTTTACGGCAATGCCGCAGCTCTCTTGCCCTCTGTGCTGGAGGGCCAAGAGCCCGTTGTATGTGGCATATGCAGGGTTCAATGCGCCATCCATCGAATAGACGCCGAATACACCGCACTCCTCATGCGGTTTCGAATAATCAAACTCCATTACAGAACCGTTCAAAAGCTCACCGTCCTAATCAAATTATGGATTGTCAAACGAACCGGCCGGGCAAGCGCTTAAAGCCCGATGCGCTTCATCATCTCGGCATACGCCTCTTCTACGCCGCCCAAATCTCTGCGGAAGCGGTCCTTATCCAGCTTCTCATGGGTATGGACATCCCAGAAGCGGCAGGTGTCCGGGGAAATCTCATCGGCAAGGACAATTTCGCCATCTGCCGTCTTTCCGAATTCCAGCTTAAAGTCGACCAAAATAACATCGAGCTTCTTGAAGTATTCCTTCATCACCTCGTTGACCTTGAACGCCATCGCCTTGATGGTGTCGATCTCTTCCTGGGTGGCCAGGCCGAGCGCCAAAGCGTGATAATCGTTGATCAGCGGGTCGCCGAGGTCGTCGTTCTTATAGGAAAACTCGATGGTCGGCTGGGCAAACTCGATGCCCTCCTCCACGCCGTAACGCTTCGCAAAAGAACCGGCGGAAAGGTTGCGGATAATCACTTCCAGCGGGACAATCGAAACCTTTTTCACCAATGTCTCGCGGTCGCTCAGCTCCTCAACAAAGTGGGTTTTAACGCCGTGCTTCTCCAGCAGCTGGAACATAAAGTTGGACATGCGGTTGTTTACCACGCCTTTGCCCACAATCGTGCCCTTTTTCTGGCCATTGAACGCCGTTGCGTCGTCCTTATAATCAACAATGCAGAGGTTCGGATCGTCCGTTGCAAAGACCTTTTTGGCTTTTCCCTCATAAATCTGCTCACACTTTTTCATGATCAAAATCCTCCTAGTTCGATTCAATTTAAAAAGTCGGGAAACAGGCATTGCCGGGGGTGAAAGCCCCCGGCGCTGACCGGTTTTAGATGAAGTTTAAGAAGCTGGATACCGTCGTAATATCGATGACCGACAGCTGCGTCGTCTCCACGTGCTGTGCGCAGGTCAGGAATGCATTGGCGGTGTCCAACGAGGTCAAGCACGGAATGCCGGCCTCTACCGCATTGCGGCGGATGAGATAGCCGTCGCGGTTGTGCGCCACGCCCTTCGAAGGCGTGTTGATGACCAGGTCGATCTTTCCGGACAAGATCACATCCAGAATGTCCGGCTTCCCGGCGCCAATCTTATTGGTGCGGATGGTGGGAATGCCATTGTCATTCAGGAAATCGGACGTGCCCGCCGTGGCATAGATCGTCCAGCCCAGCTCATACAGGCCGCGCGCAATCGGCAGAACCTCCTGTTTATCGCTGTTCTTAACCGTGATAATGACACGACCCTTTTTAATCATGTGGGTGCCCGCGCCGTAGAACGCCTTGATCATCGCCTCGTCAAAGGTTCGGGCCACGCCCAGAACCTCGCCGGTGGATTTCATCTCCGGCCCGAGATTGACGTCCGCACCATACAGCTTTTCAAAGGAGAACACCGGCATCTTGATGGCGATGAGCTCTTTTTCAGGCTGCAATCCATATTCATAGCCCATCTCCGGCAGGGTCTTCCCGAAGAAGGTTCCGACCGCCAGCGGGACGATTGGGATATCGGTCACCTTGCTGATGTAGGGGACCGTACGGGACGAACGCGGATTGGCCTCGATCACATAGACCTGGTTGTCCTTCACAATAAACTGAATATTCAGCAGGCCCTTGACCTTGAGCGCCTTCGCCAGGCGGCGGGTGTACTCGACGATGATGTCCTGCATTTCCTTGCTTACATCCACCGCGGGATAGACGGAAATGCTGTCGCCGGAGTGTACGCCAGCGCGTTCGATGTGCTGCATGATACCCGGGATCACCGAGTCGATTCCGTCGCACACCGCATCGACTTCCACTTCCGTGCCCATGATATATTTATCGACCAGAATCGGGTGCTCCTGTGCAATCTGGTTGATGGCGCCGATGTCTTCGATCACATCCTCGTCGCTGTAGGCGATGTGCATCCCCTGGCCGCCGAGCACATAGGACGGGCGCACCAGGACCGGGTATCCCAGCTCATTCGCAGCGGCAAGCGCCTCCGCACAGGTGAATACCGTGCGGCCTGCGGCGCGCGGGATCTCGCACTCGTTCAAGATCGCATCAAAACGCTCGCGGTCCTCCGCTGCGTCGATGCTGTCAAACGAGGTGCCCAAAATCGGGATTCCCATCTTTTCGATGGCGCCGGCCAGTTTAATCGCCGTCTGGCCGCCAAACTGCACCACCGCGCCGTCGGGCTTCTCCAACTGCACGACATGGAGCACATCTTCAGGGGTCAGCGGTTCAAAATAGAGCTTGTCCGCAATGTCGAAGTCCGTGCTGACGGTCTCCGGGTTGTTGTTCATGATGATGGTCTCATAGCCGAGGTCGCGCAGCGCCCAAACGCTGTGGACGGAGCAGAAGTCAAACTCGATGCCCTGCCCGATGCGGATCGGGCCGGAACCGATGACCAGCACCTTCTTGCGGTCCTTCTGGCAGATGGACTCGTTCTCCGAACCGTAGCTGGAATAATAGTAAGGCGTTGCAGCATCGAATTCCGCCGCGCAGGTATCGACCATCTTATAGACGGGCTTGATGTTCCATTCATCTTCCAGCTTGCGGATCTCTTCGATGCTCTTCCCGCTGAGTTCCGAAATCGTCTCATCCAGGAAGCCGTAGTCCTTTGCCCTGAACAGCAACGCCCGGTCAAGCTCTTCGGAAGCAAGCGCTTTTTCAACATTGACGATGGAAACCAGCTTGTCCAGGAACCACAGGTCGATCTTTGTGATGTCGTGGATCTCCTGCGCTGTAAAGCCACGGCGCAGTGCCTCCGCCAAGACGAACAGGCGGCGGTCGTCTACGACGTGCAGGCGCTCGCCGATCGCATCGTCGCTCAATCCCTTGAGGTTTTTATCGATCAGACTCATCATATTGACTTCCAAGCAGCGCACGGACTTCATCAGCGCGCCCTCGAACGTCGGGGCAATGCCCATGACCTCGCCGGTCGCCTTCATCTGGGTTCCCAGCAGGCGCTTGGCATTTTGGAATTTGTCGAACGGCCACTTCGGGATTTTCACGACGCAATAGTCCAGCGTCGGCTCGAAGCAGGCGTAGGTTTTCTTGGTGATTGCATTGGGGATTTCGTCCAGCGTGTACCCCAGCGCAATCTTAGAGGCCACCTTTGCGATCGGATAGCCTGTCGCTTTGGAAGCCAACGCCGAGGAGCGGCTCACACGCGGGTTTACCTCGATGACGCAGTATTCAAAGCTATTGGGGTTCAGGGCAAACTGCACGTTGCAGCCGCCTTCGACGCCCAACTCCGTGATAATATCCAGCGCCGCGCTGCGCAGCATCTGGGTTTCCTTATCCGCCAGCGTCTGGCAGGGTGCTACCACGATCGAGTCGCCGGTGTGCACGCCCACCGGGTCGAAGTTTTCCATATTACAAACGGTGATGCAGTTGCCGTTCTTATCCCGCATCACTTCGTATTCAATCTCTTTCCAGCCGGAGATGCAGCGCTCGATCAGAACCTGATGCACACGGCTGCGGTGCAGGCCCAAGGACGCGATGGAGATCAGCTGCTCGCGGTCATATGCGATGCCGCCGCCGCTGCCGCCGAGGGTATACGCCGGGCGAACCACCACCGGGTAGCCGATGCGCTCCGCCACCTGCAAGGCGCGGTCCAGATCCTCCGCGATCTCGCTCTCTGCGCAGGGCTGGTGGATACGCTCCATCGCCTCTTTGAAGAGCTCGCGGTCCTCCGCCATGCGGATTGTATCGGCGCTGGTGCCGATCATCGTGACATTGTGCTCCTTCAGGAAACCGGATTCCTCCAGCTCCACCGCCAAGTTCAGCGCGTTCTGGCCGCCCAGGGTCGGCAGGATGCTGTCCGGCTTTTCTTTGATAATGACCTTTTTGATGGTCTCCACGGTCAGCGGTTCGATGTACACTTTATCGGCGATCTGCTTGTCCGTCATGATCGTCGCCGGGTTGGAGTTGATCAGGACGACTTCAACGCCCTCTTCCCGGATGGCGCGGCACGCTTGCGTGCCCGCATAGTCGAATTCCGCCGCCTGGCCGATGATAATCGGGCCGGAGCCGATGATGACAACCTTTTTGATATTTGGATTCTTGCTCATATGCGGCTCCCTCCCATCAGATCGATAAATTTGTCAAACAGGAACCCGGTGTCCAGCGGGCCGGAAGAAGCTTCCGGATGGAACTGCACCGTAAAGACCCGGCCGTTTTTATAACGCAGGCCTTCCACGCTGCCGTCGTTCATGCTGACAAAGCTGACGTCCGCAACAGCGGGATCGACGGTGTCCGCATTGACGACAAAGCCGTGGTTTTGGGAAGTGATGTATACACGGTTGGCTTCGAGGTCTTTCACCGGATGGTTGATCCCTCTGTGGCCATATTTCAACTTGTAGGTATCAAAGCCCTGCGCCAACGCCATCAGCTGGTGGCCGAGGCAGATGCCGAAAATCGGGAGGCCGTGGTTATACAGCCGCTTGAGCTCCTCGATGGATTTGACGCACGCCTGCGGGTCGCCAGGGCCGTTGCTCAGCATAACGCCGTCGGGGGAGAATGCCAGAATCTCCTCCATGGAGGCGTCATAAGGGAAACATTTGACCGTACAGCCGCGCTTGACCAAGCAGCGGATGATGTTATGCTTCACACCGTAGTCGGCCAGAGCCACACGGATGGGGCCGTCGCCATAGACCTTTCCCTCCCGGTCGCTGACCTCCGGCACGTAGGACTTCAGCACAAACGCGTCGATCTGCTTCTTCATCGCAGCCAGGTCGATCGCCTCGCCATAAGAGATCATGCCGCGCATCGTACCGCTTTCACGCAGAACACGGGTGAGCGCGCGGGTATCAATGCCGCACATGCCGGGCACTTTATTCTGCTTTAAATAGGTGTCCAGATCCACATCACAGCGGAAATTGCTGGCAATGCCAGAGACGGAGCGAACGATAAATGCGCCCAGCCACGGCTTTGTGGACTCCGCATCGTCGTAGCAGATGCCATAGTTTCCGATCAACGGGAAGGTCATCACAACGCCTTGGCCAGCATACGATGGGTCTGTGAGCAGCTCGGTATAGCCGCACATGGCCGAGTTGAACACGACTTCGCACAGGACGTCGTGCTCATAGCCGAAACCCGTGCCCTCAAATGTCATGCCATTCTCGAGCATAAGGACTGCTTTCATTCAATCACCAACCGTTTCTAAAATAATAAATTCCCAAATCCCTATCTTGTATATTTACAGTCAAACAGCCCCGACTTACATCTAAGCGGGGCGCTCGACCACAAAGCAATGTTTTAACCGGCAAAGGCCGCTACGATCTTCGCAAGCGCCTTCTCCGTATTTTCTTTTGTATTGAAAGAGGTCAGGCGGAAGAAGCCTTCCCCATTTGCACCAAATCCGGAGCCCGGCGTACCGACCACGCCGCACTTCTCCAGCAGCATGTCAAAGAATTCCCAGGAGGAAACCCCTTGCGGCGTCTTGAGCCACACATAGGGGGAATGCTCGCCGCCATAGACTGTGAAGCCCGCCTTTTTCAAGCCCTCGCGGATGATCTTTGCATTGTTGAGGTAATAGGCGATGTTCTCACGGACTTCCTTCTTGCCTTCCTCGGAATAAACCGCCTCTGCGCCGCGCTGGACGACATACGAAACGCCGTTCATCTTGGTGGACTGGCGGCGGTCCCAGAGCTTATTGAGGGATACTCCGTCGTATTCGAGCTCCTTCGGGATCACGCTGAACGCGCAGCGTGTGCCGGTAAAGCCCGCCGTCTTGGAAAAACTGCGGAATTCGATTGCGCACTTCTTGGCCCCTTCGATCTCAAAAATGCTGTGGGGCATGTCCGGATCGGTGATAAATGCTTCATATGCCGCGTCATAGAGAAGGATGGATTGATTCTCCAACGCATAATCCACCCATTTTTTCAAAGCTTCCTTTGTAATACCCACTCCGGAGGGATTGTTTGGGAAACACAGATAGATCATGTCCACCGGCTGCTGCGGGATCTCCGGTAAGAAGCCGTTTTCCTCTTTGCAAGGCATGTACACAATCTTGCTCCAACCTTTGCCCTCTACATAATCGCCCGCACGTCCGGCCATGACGTTGGTGTCCACATAGACCGGGTAGACCGGGTCGCATACCGCGACGACATTGTCCACGCCAAAGATGTCGCCGATGCTGCCGGTGTCGCTCTTCGCGCCGTCGCTGACAAAAATCTCATCCGCAGAAATATCAATCCCGCGGGCCTGAAAATCATTTTTTGCGATTGCCTCACGGAGGAACGCATAACCCGCTTCGGGGCCATAGCCGCGGAACGTCTCCGCTTCGCCCATCTCCTTCGCAGCGGCACACATCGCCTCGACGACTGCCTTTGGCAGCGGACGGGTCACGTCGCCGATCCCCAGACGGATGATCTCCTGCTCCGGGTGCTCCTTCATAAAGGCGTTCACCTTATTGTTGATGTCCACAAACAGATAGCTGGCAGGAAGCTTGACAAAATTCTCATTGACTTTCAGCAAATCGAAAACCTCCTAAAATTCGTTTTAGCACACAGAATGACCAATAAGATATTATATCAGATTTCGACAGTCCCGTCAAAGACAAAAGCGGCGGGGCCTTCCATATAAACGTCGTCCGTATCCGGATCCCAGAAAACATGCAAATCTCCGCCACGCAAATGCACCGTCACATCGCGGTCCGTCTTTCCGGTCAACACAGAGGCCACCGCACAGGCACACGCGCCCGTACCGCAGGCAAGGGTCTCCCCGGACCCGCGCTCCCAAACGCGCATCTGCACTTCATGCGGGCCGGTCACCTGTGCAAATTCGATATTGGCACGCTCCGGGAACATCGCGTGCTTTTCCATCTCCGGGCCAATTGCAGGCAGATTCACTCCCTCCACATCGTCAACAAAAATCACCGCGTGCGGGTTGCCCATCGAAACACAGGTGACCCTCCACACGTTTCCAGAGGGCGTATACACCTCTTCGTCCACCATGCGGTCCTTTGAAAACAAGACCGGGATTTTTTCCGGGTCCAGCTCCGGCTGCCCCATATTGACGCGCACCGAAGCGACCTTTCCATCCTCCACACGCAGCTGCAAGGTTTTCACACCACTGCGGGTTTCCACACGCAGGACGTCCTTTTTCACAAGCCCGCGGTCGTAGACATATTTCGCCACACAGCGGATGCCGTTTCCACACATCTTCCCTATGGAACCGTCCGCGTTGAACATCTCCATGCGGCAGTCTGCCACGTCGGATGGCAAAATCAAGATCAGCCCATCGGAGCCGATCCCAAACCGGCGGTCGCTCAGCTTGACCGCCGCTTCTGAAGGGTTTTCCAGCTTCTCCTCAAAGCCGTTGACATAGATATAGTCGTTTCCGGTGCCGTGCATTTTTGTAAATTTCATGGGACTGTCCTCCTGGCAAGAAAAGTTTCAATTACTCAAGATACTGCGTTCCAGAACGACGCTTCTCTTCAGGAACACCGCGCAGCTTCATCAGAAACCGTTGGACACACATTCTCTTACTAAGACATATTTATGCAAATTGGAAGCACGTATTCAATGCATCAAACACCGTCATCGCTGTCTCAGATAATATTTCCAGAGCACATGCTCCGCATTTACAGAAACCAGTGGGCCGCAGGCTCAGGTCCACTGCTCCTTCCGGCATGGTTCAAATTTTCAACCATTATATGGCTCACTGCGTCCCGTTTCCAAGCCGTCCGCTACAAAACATTAAAATTTGTTCAAATACCGCTCGATTTCCCACTGGGACACACGCGTGGTATATTCTTTCCACTCCTGCCGTTTGGCCTCCACATACTTTGTATAGACGTGATCGCCCAATACCTCGCGGATAAAGGGATCGGCCTCCATGCACTCCACCGCGTCGATCAGGTCGGCGGGCAGGTTCTCAATGCCCAGCTTCTTGCGGTCCGCTTCCTTCATATCGTAGATGTTTGCACTGACCGGCGGGGGCGGGGTCATCCCTTCGCGGATTCCCTCCAGGCCCGCTTGCAGCAGCACGGCAAAGACGAGATACGGGTTGCACGCCGGGTCCGGGGAACGCAGTTCCACGCGTGTCCCCACCCCGCGGGTGTCCGGAACGCGGATCAGGGCGCTGCGGTTACAGGTTGTCCAGGCGATATAGCAGGGCGCTTCATAGCCGGGGACCAAGCGCTTATAGGAATTGACCAGCGGGTTGGTGATCGCGCTGATGCTCTTGACATGCTTGCAGATGCCGGCGATGAACTGATGGGCGATTTCGCTCAGGCCGGATTCCGAATCCGGGTCATAAAACGCATTCTTTCCATCTTTAAATAGGGACATGTTGGTGTGCATACCGGAACCGCACTGGCCATAGACCGGCTTTGGCATAAACGTTGCACACAGGCCGTGGGAATCGGCCGCCGATTTTACCACCATCTTAAAGGTAAGGATGTTGTCTGCCGCAGAGAGCGCTTCGCTGTATTTGAAGTCGATCTCGTGCTGAGCGATCGCCACCTCATGGTGGGAGGCCTCAATCTCAAGCCCCATGTCCTCGAGGGTCAGGCAGATATCGCGACGGCAGCTCTCGCCCAGATCGGACGGCCCCATGTCAAAATAGCCCGCCGTATCATGAGTGATGGTGGTGGGATGGCCATACTCGTCGGTATTGAACAGGAAGAATTCGCACTCCGGCCCCACGTTGAAGCTGTATCCCATGTCCGCTGCATCTTGGATCGCTTTGCGCAGGATGTAGCGCGGGTCCCCTTCAAACGGCGTGCCGTCCGGCTTGTAGACGTCGCAGATCAGCCGGGCAATCTTCCCGTGCCGGGTGTGCCAGGGCAAGATAACAAAAGTGTCCAGATCCGGCCAGAGATACATATCGGACTCCTCAATACGCACAAAGCCCTCGATGGAAGAGCCGTCGAACATACACTTGTTATCCAGTGCTTTTTCCACCTGGCTGGTCGTAATGGCCACATTCTTCAAGGTGCCGAAAATGTCCGTAAATTGCAGCCTGACAAATTTCACGTCATTTTCCCGGATAATCCGGATGATGTCCTCCTTGGTGTATTTGCTCAAAACCATATCCCCCTAAAAATAAAAATAACAAGGCTGTTCCTGTTTACAGAACCTCCTTGTCCCATCTTTATTTGGCCGCACCCGGCCATACAATTATTGTCTTTATTTTATTCTATTTGCAAAGTCGTGTCAATCATTTTCATCGTGATGTCCCCGATTCATATTTATGCACAAATTTCCGGATAGAATCGGTCGTTTTCCGGTGAAACGGCAGTGATTTTGCAATATTCATCTTCCGTTCCTGCAAAATAATCAAAAAAATTTGATTTTTTCGGCCATAAAATCTTGAAATATTGGTATTCCTATGCTAAACTGTTGAAGTAAAAAAATTGTGTGTGCAGGCTGGCGCCGTTTTCCGTCATCCGAAGCGGTTCCAAAGCGGTATGAATATATACCTTGACCGTTGCCCACCGCACAGTTGCAATGCTTACAGAATCTATTTTGTATAGGAGGCTTTGTGTATTATGTCCTATGTCAGTGAACAGTTGGAAAAAGTCGTCCGCCTCAACCAGAGCGAGCCGGAATTCATCCAGGCCGTCACAGAAGTGCTCAACTCCCTGGAGCCTGTGATCGAGCAGAACCCGCAGTATGAGAAGGCCGGTATCCTTGAGCGCATTACCGAACCGGAGCGCCAGATCAAATTCCGCGTCGCTTGGGTAGACGACAACGGCAAGGTGCAGGTCAACCGCGGCTATCGCGTGCAGTTCAATTCCGCAATCGGACCCTACAAGGGCGGCTTGCGTTTCCATCCGTCCGTAAACCTTGGCATCATCAAGTTCCTCGGCTTTGAGCAGATCTTCAAGAACTCCCTGACCGGCCTGCCGATCGGCGGCGGCAAGGGCGGCTCCGACTTCGACCCGAAGGGCAAGTCTGACCGCGAGATCATGGCGTTCTGCCAGAGCTTTATGACGGAGCTGTACCGTCACATTGGCCCGGACACCGACGTTCCGGCTGGTGACATTGGCGTAGGCGGCCGTGAAATCGGCTACCTGTTCGGCCAGTATAAGAGAATCCGCAACGCTTATGAGGGCGTGCTCACCGGCAAGGGCCTGAACTTCGGCGGTTCCCTGGCTCGTACGGAAGCTACCGGCTACGGCCTGCTGTATTTCACAGACGCGATGCTGAAGGCAAACGGCAAGAGCATCGCTGGCTCCACCATCGCGATTTCCGGCGCTGGCAACGTGGCCATCTATGCATGTGAGAAGGCACAGGAACTGGGCGGCAAGGTCGTCACCATGAGCGATTCCACCGGCTGGATCTATGATCCGGAAGGCATCGACCTGGCTGCAATCAAGGAGATCAAGGAAGTCAAGCGTGCGCGCCTGACCGAGTACAAGAACTATCGTCCGAACTCTGAGTACCACGAGGGCAAGGGCGTTTGGAGTGTCAAGTGCGACATCGCTCTGCCGTGCGCAACGCAGAACGAGCTGCTGATCGACGACGCAAAGGCACTTGTTGCAAACGGCGTCTTCGCTGTTGCGGAGGGCGCAAACATGCCGACCTCCATCGAGGCAACCGAGTATTTCCAGGCAAACGGCGTTCTGTTCGCACCGGGCAAGGCCAGCAACGCAGGCGGCGTAGCAACCTCCGCTCTCGAAATGAGCCAGAACAGCATGCGTCTCTCCTGGAGCTTCGAAGAGGTTGACGCAAAGCTCAAGGGCATCATGGAGAACATCTTCAAGAATGCAGCTGACGCGGCTGAGAAGTATGGCCACGCAAAGAACTATGTGATGGGCGCGAACATCGCAGGCTTTGTCAAGGTTGCAGACGCGATGTTGGCAGAAGGCGTCATCTAATCGACGGTTTGCAACAAGCTCTGATTTAAATAGGACATTGCCACACTGCTGGCGAGGCGGTGTGGTTTGATTGGCCAACAATATCCGATATTGAAGAAGAAATAGCGGTTTGTGGGTTAGGAAATAGGTACTGGGATTCCAGTGCCGCTCCCCTCCTCACAGCCGCTATTTTTTTGTCTACATGGGCGGCGCTGCCGCTTGTCTGATGCGAAAATAGATAGAGTAGGTGTAGAATATGGAAAAAGTAACAGGAAACAACGTCCGTTCCCTTTTGAAAAAGCTCTTCCAACGGTACTTCGTAGATGCCATGAGCGCAATGGCGCTCGGCCTTTTCTCTTCCCTTATCATTGGGCTGATTATGTCCCAATTGAGCCAAGTTCCCTTCCTGACCTTTTTGGCCCCTTATTCGGAAATGGCGGCCGCCTCTTCCCCGGTGGTCGGCTCTGCGATTGGTGCGGCAATCGCTTGGGGCTTAAAGGCAAAGCCGCTGGTGGTGTTCTCCTGTGTCGTATGCGGCGCCTTCGGATACCAGGCAGGCGGGCCGGTGGGCGCTTATGTGGCCGCTGTCGTTGGGGCTGAATTTGGGCGCCTTGTAAGCGGCAAAACCAAAGTGGATATTGTCGTGACGCCGATGGTCACCATCATTACCGGCAGCGTGGCCGGGCAGTTTGTTGGCCCCTATATCCAGGAATTTATGAATGGGCTCGGCGCTATCATCAACCAAGCGACGGAACTCTCCCCGCTTCCCATGGGTATCCTGGTATCCGTCATCGTCGGCATGGTGCTCACCGCACCAATTAGCTCCGCCGCGCTCTGTATCATGTTGGATCTGAGCGGTTTGGCTGCCGGGGCGGCCGCGGTCGGATGCTCCGCCCAAATGATCGGTTTTGCTGTCGCCAGCTTCCGGGAAAACCGTTGGGGCGGCCTGCTCTCTCAGGGAATCGGTACCTCCATGTTGCAATTCAGTAACATCATGAAAAAGCCACAGATCTGGATTGCTCCCACTTTGGCCAGCGCGGTCCTCGGCCCGATCTCCACCTGCGTGTTCCAGATGACCAATACCGCCACCGGCGCGGGCATGGGAACCAGCGGCCTTGTCGGGCAATTTGGCGCTTTTGCAGCTATGTCTGGAACCGTACCACAGTGGCAAATCCTCCTGGAAATTGTTCTGCTACATTTTATCGCTCCTGCCGCCCTCGCTCTCCTCTTTGATTTTGTCCTGCGCAAAATTGGATGGGTCAAAGACGGCGATATGAAAATCAATATTTAACGCCAAGCGGCATCTTTCCTCTCCCCTTCACATACCCTTTTAGGAGGATTGACAAGCAGCTAAAAAGGATATAGAATAATCTAACTTCTTGTCAAATTCTGTATTTTATACATATTGAGGGGTTGCGCATGGACGTTATTTCTTTGATCGGCATTGCCATTGGGCTTTCGATGGACGCATTTGCCGTTTCCATTACAAATGGCGCTGTAACGCGCAATGTGACGTTTGGATTTGCAACAAAGCTTGCGGCAAGCTTTGGGTTATTCCAAGCGGCCATGCCCATGATTGGGTGGGCCGTCGGTAAGGCAGGCGAGGGGTTTATCAGTAAGATTGACCATTGGATTGCCCTGCTCCTTCTGAGTTACATCGGTATCCAAATGCTTCGGGAAGCGAAAAAGAAGCGCAATGAGGGCATTGTGGATTGCCAAAAGGAACCTCCAGGATTCAAAACGATTTTGGCCTTCGCGGTAGCCACCAGTATTGACGCGCTGGCAACCGGCATCATCTTACCAACCGCCGTGGGAGCGTCCACACTTCCCTTAATGCTGGCTTCCGTCGTTTCGATCGGGATGATCACCTTTTTGTTTTCCTTGGTGGGCGTAGGCATCGGCAAAAAATTTGGTTCCCTTTGCTGCGGCAAAGCAGAAATTGTCGGTGGGATTGTTCTCATCGGGATTGGGCTTAAAATCTTTTTGGAACATACCTTTTTTTCTTAAAAAGTGGCTGCTGTATAAAAGGCGGTGTTTCTCCGTTTTGACGGAAAAGCACTGCCTTCTTTGTTGCACCTCACGGACTTGAAATTTCCCATGGGTATGATATAATATTAACAATTCAGTATCATGTATATAAATTGGAGGATTGCTCATGTCTGTAAAAGTATTAACTGCAAGAGAGGCTGCGGATCTGATTCCGAACGGCGTCAACCTTGCAACAAATGGTTTCATCGGCGCTTCCTTTCCGGAAGAGATCGCAATTGCAATCGAGCAGCGTTTTTTAGAGACCGGCGCACCGAACGATTTAACCCTGCTTTTCTGCGCCGCACAGGGCGATTCTAAGGATAAAGGGCTCAACCACTTCGCACACGACGGCATGGTCCGCCGCGCCATCGGTGGCCACTGGGGCCTTGCCCCGAAACTCGGCAAGATGGTTGCCGACAATAAGATCATCGCGTATGATTTCCCTCAGGGTGTTACCGCGCATATGTTCCGTGATGCGGCGGCTCACAAGCCCGGTACTTTGACCCATGTGGGCCTCGGTACGTTTGTGGACCCCCGTCTAATGGGCGGCAAGCTGAACGAGCTGACCCGCCAGCAGGAAGATCTGGTGGAGCTGATGGAGATCGGCGGCAAAGAGTATCTCTTCTATAAAAACCAGCCGGTCAACTTCGCTATCATTTCCGGCACATATGCCGATGAAGACGGCAATATCTCCATGGAGCATCTGGGCGTTAAGGCAGAAGCGCTGGTCGTGGCGCAGGCGTGCAAGAACTCCGGCGGTACCGTGGTCGCACAGGTAGAACGCGTGGTTGCATCCGGCTCTCTCGATCCGCAGAAAGTAGAGGTCCCCGGCATCCTCGTGGACGCAGTGGTTGTTGTCAGCGACATGAAGAATCATATGCAGACCTTCGGCACGCAGTACAATCCCGGCTTCTCCGGCGAGCACCGTATGGGCGCTGCGGAGTTCACGCCGGCCCCCATGTCCCCGAAAAAGATCATTGCCCGCCGTGCGGCGATGGAACTGAAAAAGAATGGGATTGTGAACCTCGGTATCGGTATTCCGGAGTACATCTCCTCGGTTGCAACGGAAGAGGGCATCTTGGATCGCTTCACATTGACGGTGGAATCCGGACTGACCGGCGGCAGCCCGCAAAGCGGTCTGGATTTCGGCGCAAGCTTAAATCCCCAGTGCATCATGTCCCAGCCTTCGATGTTTGACTTCTACCAGGGTGGCGGACTGGACCAGGCCTTCCTTGGGTTTGCAGAGGGCGATGAAGAGGGCAACGTAAACGTGTCCAAATTTGGTGTAAAGCTGCCCGGTTGTGGCGGATTCATCGATATCTCGCAAAACGCCAAGCAGGTGTTCTTCTGCGGCACCTTCACGGCTAAGGGGCTAAAGACGGAAGTTTCCGACGGTAAGCTGCACATTTTGTCGGATGGAAGCATCAATAAATTTAAGACGGGCTTGGAGCACATCACCTTCAGCGCTGAGACCGCCAAAAAGAACCAGCAGCCGGTCATGTACATCACCGAGCGCGCTGTATTCCAGCTGACCGACAAGGGCTTGGTCTTGACCGAATATGCACCGGGCGTCGATCTGGAAAAGGACATTTTTGCCCATATGCCGAAGAAGCCGCTGGTATCCCCGGATCTGAAAGAGATGGACGCGCGCATTTTCCGCGAAGAAAAGATGGGCTTGGTCAACGAATAAACTGCATTAGAATGTATTAAAATAGCAAGTAAAAAATCCCTCTGGTAGACGCATTGCCGTTTATCAGAGGGATTTTCAAACTCAACCAAATAAAACGCGTAGCAAATGACGGGATAAAAATAGCAAGCACACATATTTACAGCCGTACGATATCCCAGAGGAGGCTCCTTAAAAATGATCCGGGAATTTCAAGCATCCGATGCGCAGGCGGCATCCCATCTAATCTGCCGTAATCTGCGGGAGGTCAATTGTTGGGATTACCCTCTTGAAGTAATCGAACAACTCATACAAGAATATACGCCGGAACGCCTTCTTCGAATGACCGCAGAGGGATATACATTCACTTTTGAAAAAGGCGGAATTCCAACCGGAATCCTTCGCATACTTCCTGCACAGGGAGCGCCACAGGTATATTGGCTACGCACGCTCTTTGTTTCTCCGGATTATCACGGCCAAGGAATTGGCCGACAGTTGGTAGAAGCTGGCGAACAATTTGCACGGCAGAAGGGTGGCGCTGTGGTGCGTCTCTGTGCATCCCTGACGGCCCATCGTTTCTATCAGAAGCTCGGGTACATAGATCTTTCCCATACCCCCGATTCTAATGGGCTTTATCTTATGAAAAAGGACCTATCCATTTGAGACCATTTTTACAATGGGAATTTGCGCTCGACTCTATTCCCAGTAGACCCATACGATTTTTGGGCCTTTCCAAAAAATTCCTTTTGCAAGCTTTTTCTATGAAAAAGCGTGATCGCCGGACAAAACTATCCTGCCATCACGCTTTTTGGCTCCATATGAAAATCCCTGTAAGGATATGAAAGGCCAACTGGGGTTCTCTACAGCTGTTCGTATGCATCCCTACAAACACACTTCTAAGACCCCGTTAGTAAATTCCAAAAGACTCTAACATAAAATGTTCTATTTAGCCCGATGGCTCACAGGCCCAGCCAGGTCTGAAACTTTGGCAAATACCCCATGATAAAAATAATCAAAATCAGCAGAGGCAAAACATACTTCAAATAAAGCCGCGACCATTTGGGAAATTTCAGCCCGCGGCCGGTATCCGCTTCCGCTATAAAATTCTCCCAACCCCAACCGCGTTTGCTCAGGCAGAACAACAAATAGATCAAGCTGCCAATAGGTAAAATATTGTTGGAGATAATAAAGTCCTCAATGGTCTGAATATCGCCGATGCCAGGCAGGGTCACGCTGCTCCACACATTAAAGCCCAGCGCGCAGGGCAGCGACAAAATCGCTACGGCAATCCCGTTGACGATCACCGCCTTTTTGCGCTCCCATCCCCACTTATCCATGCAAAAGCTGATGAGATTTTCAAACACTGCAATGACGGTGGATAGCGCTGCAAAGCTCATAAACAAGAAAAACAGGACTCCCCACAGACGGCTGCCCCACATCTGGTTGAATACACTCGGCAGAGTGACAAATACCAATCCCGGGCCTTCCCCAGGGTTCACGCCGAAGGCAAAGCAGGCTGGGAAAATAATCAGTCCTGCCATCAGCGCAACGAGCGTGTCCAAAACGCCGATATTTAACGCTTCGCCAAGAAGCCGCCGCTCCTTCCCGATATACGAGCCAAAAATGGCCATGGCAGAAATGCCCAAACTCAAGGTGAAGAAGGACTGTCCCATAGCGGCATACACCGCCTCGCCAAAGCTGGCCCAGCCATTTTCGAACATCTTGCCGAAATCCGGCACAAGATAAAATTTGAGGCCTTCTACCGCTCCATCCAGGGTGACGCTGCGAATACACAACACGATCATGATGAGAAACAAACAGCTCATCATGACTTTGGTGATCCGCTCCACACCCTTCTGCAAACCCAAACTGCACACCAAAAACCCCAGTACCACAGTCACCAGCATCCAGCCGACCTGTTCCACCGGATTTGCGAGCATGTTGGCGAATACCACGTCCGGCGCCGTCGTATCAAAGGCACCCTGGGCGCTTTTGATGATATAGCTAATCATCCAGCCGCCGACCGTCGTATAGAACATCATCAGAAGATAGCAGCCGCCAAATCCCAGCCAGCTATACCAATGCCACTTACTTCCCTTGGGTTCCAAAATTTCAAAGCTCTTAGCGCAACTCTTTTGGCTGGCACGCCCCACAGCAAACTCCATAACCATGACGGGCAACCCCAAAATCACAAGAAACAGCAAATACAGAATTACAAACGCCGCACCACCGTATTTCCCAGTGATATAAGGGAACCGCCACACATTGCCAAGCCCGATGGCGCATCCGGCTGAGATCAAAATAAAGCCCAAGCGGGATGCAAATTTTTCTCTTTGTTGCATAAAAATCCTCCTCATTCCAGCTGTTTTGGGCCCCTCCGCCCTCCGCACGCTTTCTATGCTATTATTCTACCAGAACGGAATGGACAGAACAAGTTTTTCAATAACAAAAGGAAAACAAGCCTCGAGCAATATCGGGGGCTCGTAAGAAAATAATATCGCATTTTTGCAGGAACGGCATGGCTTCGGTCATGCCGTTTCCTCTTTCATCAGCTCATCTGCCGGTACAGAGCCTAAAAGCGTATGAGCCCCTTCTTGAAAATAGAGATAAAAAAGGCCGCAGGCTTTTTGCACAATGCAACCAGCGGAATGAAGCTCCGCAGGACGGACGATACTCCCGGCAGGATCGTATAGAAGTGCGCCCTTTCGTCCCTAACCCTAAAGGATTTTCGGCTGTCAAACAAGAGAAATTTATCTATGGACATACATTCTTGTCATATTAGGTTCGCCATCTCCTTGAACCATACACAAAAATTCCCATCCATATTTTTCATAAAAACCAATATGGTCAGTAATAAGATAGATTGGAGATATTCCTTTGGATTTCATATCATTCACAACCATATTTAGCAAGTTTCCAGCAATTCCCTGGCCGCGATATCCTTCCTCTGTAAAAACAGCACATACATTCGGCGTAAGGTCTTTTCTGTCATGAAAATCATTTTCGATAACGCCCATTCCGCCGATAATTTGATTGCCGGACAAGCAAAGATACCAACCATATTCTGTCTCATTGCACAAATAAGCATCCATACATTCCAGATACGCTTCCGTTGGCACGCCCCACTTACTGTGAAACCACTCTGCTGCCAAATCCTTTATTTCGCTTTTCTCCCTCAATGAAATATATTCATATTTTGTCATGGTTTCGGTTCTCCTCTGTCAAAACCTGATTTGCCCCATCCTATCGCCACGCAAAGTATAGCAGAAACGTGTGAAAGAATCCTCCGGATAAACCAGGCCGCCCGGACATTTTGCCCGGGCGGCTTCGCTTTCAATCGTATATCATTTCATGCTTCACAATCTTCTCCGCCCTATGCGGATGGAGCTCACGGAGCGTACCCACGAGAGATGATCAGCGGTTTTCATGGCCTCCGTCACGCTGCTTCCCCTTGACCGCCCCCAGCACAATGCTGTCTTGCAGACACCCGCCTAAGTGCCCGGGGCTTGCTTTTGTTATCAAGCTTTTACAGATCTGTGATGGAGACATCGCCATGGATGTTTACCCAATCCGCGTGAAAATCATCCACAGCCTTTTTGATCGCTGCCATGCCAAATGCATCATGCAGGAGTGCTGGCTGCAACGTAGCTGTGTGGGCGCCTGCCAGCAGGGCATTCGTCACCTGAGCGATGTTTTTAAAGCTGGCAGCCAAAATCTTTGTATTCGAATCGTCCTCGTCGATCATCTGGCGGAATGCCGCAATGGTATCGCACGAGTCGATATCGAGGTTTTCCATGCGGTTGTAATACGGGGCAATGAAGTCCGCGCCGCATGCAATCGCCATAAAGCCCTGAATCTTGCTGTAAATGGCCGTGGCTGTCACATGTACCCCCTCGGCTTTCAAGGCGCGCATCGCCTTGAGTCCCTCTTCCGTCGTGGGGATTTTGATATAGACGGCATCGTCCACATTTTTCAAAATTGCATGGGCCTCTTTGAGCATCCCCTCGCAGTCCTCTGCGATCACCTGCATATGCAGTGTCTTATCCGGCCCAATGATCTGACGGATCTTGCGCATATGCTCGAACAGGTCGATTTTCCCCTCCGCTTTCAAAATGCTCGGATTGCTGGTTACGCCGGTAATAGGAAAGCATGCGCTATATGTCTGAATCGCTTCCAAGTTGGCGCTGTCAAATAAAAACTCCATGACACTTCGTCCCTTTCTTGATGTTCTCTGCTCTTAAATCACTTGCTCCGTGCGTTCGATGATGTCGTCCTGGGTCTGGCGGGAGAGCACATTGAAGAAAGCGCTATAGCCCGCTACCCGCACAATCAAATCGCGGTGCTTTTCTGGATGCACCTGGGCATCCCGCAAAGTTTCGCGGGAGACCACATTGAACTGCACATGGAATCCATGCAGCGTATCAAAGAATACACGCAACATCGCAATCAGCTTTTGACGGTTCTCCTCTTTCTCCAGCATCTGCGGGTTTACCTTCTGATTTAGCAGCACGCCCCCGGTGATCTTGTCAGTGGGCAATTTGGAAATAGATTTAAAGACCGCGGTCGGCCCGTGTTTATCTGCCGCATGGGAGGGCGAGCATCCCTCCGCCAGAGGTTCCCCTGCTTTCCGGCCGTCCGGGGTTGCCGTGGTTCCGGCGCCCTGCGGGACGTTTGCAGAGATCGAAGAGGTCCCTGCATAGTATACACCTCCGATGGGTCCACGTCCATAGCGGGTGTTGTGATAATGGGACAATTCGTCGATATAGATGTCATAAGAAGCGCGGGTAAGCGAATCCACATAGTCGTCGTCGTTGCCGTATTTCGGGGCCGCGATCAGCAGCTTGCGGATGCGTTCGCCCTCTTCCCCTTCGAAATTGTTCATCAGGGCGTCCCAGAGCTGGGCTGGGGTCATCGAATGGTCTTCGAACACACATTTCTTAATCGCAGCCATGGAGTCTCCCTGGTTGGCGATTCCGACCTGCAAATCGCTGATGAAATCATAGACCGCGCCGCCTTCTTTGAGGTTCAAACCGCGCTCGATGCAATCGTCGCACAATGCGGAGCACAGGATGTCCGCCGTATCCTTCTCCAGGACCGTGTCGCAGCAATTGTCGATGATAACGCACTGACGGGTAAATTCGCGGATGATCTTATCCCAAGCCGCCATGACCTGGTCAAAAGAGGTCATATCCTTGAAGTGTCCCACACCTTCGCAGACCTTGATGCCGGACTCGATATCGACTCCGTCGTTCAGCGCGATCATCAGGGACTTCGGGAAGTTCAAAAAGCTCATCCCGGTGCAGCGGTATCCCCACTTCCCGGGGACAGCCACTTCGACGCAGCCGATGGCACTGTAGTCGTATGCATCCTCCGGCTTGACGCCCTTTTCGATGAAGGAGGGAATGATGATCTCGTCGTTGTTAAACGCCGGCATACCAAATCCCAGTCGCATGACTTCAATGGCCTCGCGCATAAAGTCATCCGGCAAATTCTTATGATAGCGCACCGTCAGGTTTGGCTGGGTAAGGCGCGTCTGTGCAACGCTGCGCAGGATCAGGAAGCTCATCGGATTGACCGCGTCCTTCCCATCCGGCGTCTGGCCGCCCACGGTGACGTTTTGATAGAGCGGGCTGCCCGCAGAAAAGCGGGTGTGGCTCCAGGAACGGATCTTATTGATCGTATAGGTTTTCAGCCAAAGATTGGTCAAAAGCTCGCAAGCGGCCTCCTCTGTGATGCGGCCTTCCTTCAGATCCTTTTCGTAGTACGGGTTCAAATACTGATCCATCCGGCCATAGGAGAGCGAATGGCCATTGCTCTCAATTTGCAGGCAGAGATGTACCAGCCACAAAGCCTGCACCGCCTCATAGAAGGTGTCCGCCGGCTCGTAGGGGACCTTATTGAGCACGCGGCTCATTTCCAACAGTTCTGCCCTGCGCCCCTCGTCCGCCTCCTCTTGAGCCATCTTGAAGGCCAGGTTCGCATAGCGTTTGGCAAATGCCACCGTAGCGTCGATCACAATCAGCACCGCGCGGTAAAAATACGACTTATGCAGGTTTTCCGCCTCCGTCAGATCGAGCTCCTGGAGCTTCTGCTCCGCACGGGCGCGGTATTCCTTCAAGCCGGTTTGCAGCATCCGGCGGTAATTGACCGCTACATGCGCGTCGCCCGAGGTGATATTCCCCTCTGCCTTGATGATACCCAAATCATAGAAGACCTTGGTCGCTGCCGGCATTGCCGCCAAGCCGCGGTCCTTGGTCGTATTGTGCTCCCAGAAGGGGGCAATGTCGCGCAGCACCTGCTTATTTTCCTCGGTGATATAGAAGCGGTCGCCGTCCCGCTTGTCAAATTGGTCCAGTTCTTCGATCACCCAATCCATCGCATATTCCGGGAAGATCGGGGCTGCACGGTTGCTGGACGCCTGATTTCCAGCCAAAAGCGTCTGCGGCTCGATGAAGATGCTCATCCCAGCCAGGACGTTGCGGTACATCAACGCGCGGCGAATCGCCAACGGCTGATCCATATTCTCGCGGTAGGTCTGTGTGGTAATCTTCGCACGCTCCACGCAAACCATCGGTTTAGCATTCAAAAGTTCCTCGCGAAAATCGTGCATCCGAGGGGTCAATTCTCCAAAATGGCTCATAAGAAGTCCTCCTAACGATAAATCATCTATTTGATGAACAATCAAACGCAATTGGTTTCAGATACCAGCAGTTCCGCTGCGCCGATGATGCCGAAGTCCTCCCCCAGCTCGGCAAATCTGAAATACACGGGCAGATCGTTGCCGTTGTATTGATCGAACAGCTCCCGTATGCGTGGGAATAGCCGGTCCCCAAAGTGGACCAGGCCGCCTCCAAAAACAAAACAGTTGATGTTCAGCACCTGATACAGATTATATAGCCAGACAGCCAGGTATTGGGCCATCTGTTCAACCGCCCATTTTGCCATCGGGTCGCCTTGATCGAACGCCTGCTGGATATGTACCGCGGTGATCTGTTCCGGGCTGCCGGCCAATTCCGTCATCCGCGTTTTCTTCCCCGCTGCAATCTTTTGACGGATGTGCTTCACAATCATAGATCCGGAACAATACGACATAAAACAGCCCTTATTCCCGCATCCACATTCGATCCCCTGCCCAGGGGTAATCAGCATATGGCCGGTTTCCCCGGCCCATCCATACCGGCCGCGGAAGAGCTGGTTGCGGATGATAATCCCGCTGGCGATCCCGGTGCTGACGGCGCAATAGACCATGTGTTGAAAGCCGCGCCCCGCCCCCTTTTTATGCTCCGCCAAAGCAGCGACATGGGTATCGTTGTCCAAGAGCACGCGCATACCGCCGAGCTTCTTCATCAGATATGCCCGTGCTGGGAAATCGTGGATTTTCGTCAAATTGGTGGTCTTCAGGATCTTACCCTCTTCAAATAGGATAAAGGACGGCATGCCGATCCCGATCCCGCGCATCTGGTCCGCAGACAAATGATGCTCTCGCATCATATCCTGAATGCTCTCCGCCAGCGCGTCAAAAAAAGGCTCCGCTTCTAGGGAGGGGTCCGACGGAACTTTCTTTTTAGCAATCAAATTTTGGTTGCCATCGAATAAACCGTACGCAATTTTGGTTCCGCCGACATCCACGCCAATGGTGTACTGTCCCACTTTAGACGCTCCTTTCCGCCGCCCAACTCTCGGGCGGCAAATCCGTTTTTCTGATACTTTTATTATAACGGATAATCTTCAAATGTCAATACAATATTTACATTCGTAAGTGTTTTTGATTCATACATTCCCATTTTGCTTTACAATTTCACTCGCGTTTGTTATAATCAAGTCGTAAAGGAGGAGCCAATATGGAAAGCAAAGGCTGTGTTTTTAATATTCAAAAGTTTAGCACCAACGACGGACCCGGAATCCGCACGACGGTATTCCTGAAGGGTTGCCCACTGCACTGCGGTTGGTGCTCCAACCCGGAGTCGCAGGCGCAAAAACCGCAGATCTTATGGGATCTATCCAAATGTGTGCGCTGCCAGCAATGCGTCCAAACATGCCCGCAGCATGCCGTCCAGTTCGATGTGGAATCCGGAAGCATCCGTTTTGATTTCAAAACCTGTGTGGGATGCGGCGCCTGCGTTGCACAGTGCCCACAGGAAGCCTTGACCCTGGAAGGGGAATGGAAAGACGTGGAAGACGTTGTCGCCGTCTGCCTGCAGGACCGTGTTTTTTATGAGGGTTCCGGCGGCGGTGTGACCCTATCCGGTGGGGAACCGATGATGCAGCCCAACTTTGCCGCCGCTTTGCTCTCCCGGCTGAAGCAGGAGGGTATCGCCACCGCGATTGAGACGACTGGATATGCGCCGTCCGCTGTGTTCAACCGGCTGCTTCCGGACATCGACCTCTTTTTATTTGACTGCAAGCATTACGACCGGCAAAAACATTATGAAGCGACCGGCGTGTATAACGATCCAATCCTGCAAAATTTGAAGACAGCCCTCCAATCGGGCAAAGAGGTGATTGTCCGCATCCCGGTGATCCCGGGGGTCAACAACCAGCTGGACGACGCACAGGGGTTCTGCGAACTTTTTCAGACTCTTGGCGTTAAGCGGATCAACCTCCTCCCCTTCCATCAATTTGGGGAACGGAAATACGATTTTTTGAACCGGGTCTATTCCCTTCATGGCATTCCGGCACTCCACGAAGCGGACTTAGAGGCGTTCCGTGCGGTTTTCCTCAAAAACGGCTTTGACTGCTTTTTCTAAACCGCTCGTTTTCCTAATTACATATGAAAAATTAAATATAAAAGAAAATCCTCCCTATACGGCATTTACATGTCATATAGGGAGGATTTTACTTGCTCTTCTTTTCCCTTTTGCACTTATTCCTCACCCGGTACCTTTCTCACGTCAACCCCCTGGTTCATGAGAAACACCTCTATCTCCAAGGGAATCGCATCGTCCGTCTGCACGATGGAAACCTGTTTGGTCGGGAGAAGGGTGACCACACCCTGCCTAGAAAATTTACTCGATTCCGTCAAAACGATCACCTGGTCCGCCTGACCAGCCATATCGCGCACGGTCTCTGCTCGGAGCAGGTCATTGCCGGTGAAACCGTTCTCCTTTCGGAAGCCGTCTGCTCCGATAAAAAGCTTATTGACAAAAAAGTTCTGTGCGCACTGCCGGGCCACCGGCCCCACCATCACCTGTGATTCATTTTGGTAATCGCCGCCCAAAAGAATGATTTTAGCCGTTGGCAGACGCCGGACATAGCCGGCGATAAATGCGGAATTCGTCACAATGGTCACGTCGCGTTTATGGGTACAAAGCTCATCGGCGAGAAGCGCACAGCAGGAGCCAGATTCGATCATCACCGTCTCCCCATCCCGGACGAGACTTGCCGCAGCTTGGGCAATCCGGCGTTTCAAATCGTAATGATAGGCAAGGCGGTTATTGATGTCGTCGTTGGAGCAGAGAACGGCATAGCCGTGCTCGCGTTTAATCAACCCTTTTTGTTCCAATTGATCCAAATCCTTGCGGGTTGTCACTTGGGACACATGCAAAAGCTGCGCCAGCTTTGCTACTTCAATCCGATTGTGCTCTGTTACAATTTCTAAAATTTTTGTCTGACGGGTTGTCATGTGCCTCATCCTTTCTGAAAGAAATTTTAGCACATTTTCATTACGAATACCAGATAAATCTTTTCATATGCAAGTAAATTTGCCTTCTTTGTGAAATTCGCCTGCAAAATACTCTCTTACAATGCCATTTCCTTGCGCTGAATGAAACAAGCTACTACCTTTCATAGTAAGTCCTCATATAGATATGGAAACGCTTTTATCATAAAACAAACCAGGCACCGCCCCAAGGGAGATGCCTGGTTCCAATTTCTAAATATCGATCCGTATGGCTTCAAAAATCAATCCACATCTTTTTCGTAGTTGAGAATGTCGCCTGTATTCGCATCGATTTCATAGGAATATTCCGTTCTTCCGACATCCCATTCCACCTCATAAAGGAGACGCCCGTCGTCGCGGTCCTGCTCCACTTTCAAGCGCTGCACATCGCTTTCCGCAACGCCCGCATGCTTCAAAGCAATTTGCTTTGCTTCATCGGCCGTCAACGCCGCAGCCCCAGCTTCCGTGCCGCTGGGAGCCGTGTAATACTCGGCGTCGTGGTCATACGACAGAATCTCTCCGGAAACTGCATCAATGTCATAATCGTATTCCGTGTTGTCCTGATAGAACTCCACCTCATACTTCCATCTGCCGTCGTCCCTCTCCAGATGTGTGCGGACAAATTTGACGCTGTCTTTGCTGACGCCCGCATGATCCAAAGCGGCCTTTTGCGCTGCTTCCTCTCCAATATAGGTGCCGGAAGCCGTTTGGGTGTCTGCCGCAGCCGATGTACTGCTCTTTGCCGAAGAATCGCCACTGGCGTCTTTCTTGGGAGCCGCTTCACCCGTCGCCGCTGGAGCCTGCGAACTTGCCGTCTCCTGATTAGTCTGTGCGGACGGGGCCCAATCCTCTATATCCCGATCCATGGAGAGAATTTCCCCGGTCGTCGCATCGATATCGTAATCGTACTCTTCGTTTCCAACAAGGAACTCAATATCGTACTGCGCGCGATTGTCGTCGTAGTCCAAACGCGCCTTGCGGAACTGCACTTCCTCTTCTGCAAGTCCGGCATTTTTGAGGGCGATTTCCTTTGCTTCCTGTTCCGTGATGTAGTCACTCGATGCGCTTCCTGCCATGCCGGCGGAAAGATTGCTGGAAGGAGAGCCCACGGGGGCTACGCCTGCGCCGGAAGAAGCTCCCACAGCCGGGTCCGTCGCGTTGGAACCGCAGCCCGTAAACAATACTGCACTAAGAATCAAAGCGGAAACCGCTAACCATATATGTTTCCGATTCATACATCATACATCCTTTCCAAAAGCATATTGGTTTGTTTCAGTGACTTCAGTATACCCACGAAAGATTAAAGTCACATTAAACGATGCATGAATTTTAACATTTTTATAATTTAAGGGCACGGAAACGAAAAGGTAAACGCTGTCTCCTGTCCAAGCGTACTTTCCACATGGATTTCCCCGCCATGCGCTTCCACAATCCATTTCACCATGGACAGTCCCAGTCCCGCGCCGCTGGCGCTTCGCGCGGGGTCCGCCTGCCAAAAGCGCTCCCAAACACGCGCCAGATTTTCTGGGGCGATTCCAATCCCGTTGTCTTGGACACAGCCCTGGATGGTTCCATCCTTTTGCGCCAGCTGTACGTTCAGCCAACCGTTCTCCCGGCCATATTTAATGCCATTTTCAATTAAATTGATCCATATGCGCATCAGCATCGTCTCATCCCCCAGCATTTCAATGTCCGGTTGGATGTTTGTCTCGATGCGAATCCCACGCTTTTCGGCGTTCTCCTGCTGTTGCTCCGCCACCATGCTCGCCAAATCGCTGAGATTGACCGTTTCAAAATGCAATTTCTCATGGCCCTTATCTGCACGGGCAAGCATCAAAAGCTGGGAAATCAGCGCGGCCATCTTTTCCGCCTGGTTGAGGACCGCCGCAAGCGCTTCCTTCGCCTCATCCAGTGTTTGGGCATTCTCAATCGCATATTCGCACTGGGAAATGATCACCGTGGTCGGCGTGCGCAGCTCATGGGAGGCGTCGGACGTAAATTGTTTTTCGGTTTCAAACGCTTTTTCCAGGCGGGCAAACATCCTGTCAAATTCCGCGGCTAACGTATAGATCTCATCCCGCCCTTCTCCAAGCGCGATGCGGCGGGACAGGTCGTCCCCCTCCCCAATTTCTTTCGCCGTCTGGATAATCCTCCGGACCGGGCGGAATGCACGGCGTGTAATGAGATAACCGCCAACCGCTGCAAATAGCACAAAAAACGGCAGAATGACCAACGCAAAGCGAAAGAGGGTCGATATAGTCGAATCGATTTGGTCGGCCTCCGCTACGCTGCGAATCCACACCGTTCCATATCCATCTACCTGTTTCTGCTCGTCATATACATACCAGCTCTTCTCTCCGGAGGGAATGGTGCGCAGGTCATTCGGAGCGAAAACCGCTGAATTGTCAAAGTCCCTGGGCACGGCTCCGTACAGCGGCACGCCGCCCCCGTCGTAAACCGAAAGATAAATGCCGTCCTTGAAGTATTCTAAATCGTCGTCGATCTCGATGGCCCCATCGTCGGAACCGATCTCATGCCATGCGGCGGCCACCATATCCATCATCTGGCTTTTCGTCCCCTCCAATGCCGACTGCGCGCCCAAAGAGAACAAAAACGCCAGCACAATGCTGACCAGCAGCACCATGAGCAAAGTAAACCATAGAGTTACTTTTAATTGAATCGATAAACGCCTCATGTTTCCTCCCGCAGCACATAGCCCACCCCACGGACCGTATGGATCAATTTCGGTTCAAATCCGTCATCCAGCTTTTTGCGCAGATAGCGGATATAGACGTCCACCACATTCGATCCACCCTCGTAATCATAATTCCAGATGTGATGGCTGATCTTTTCCCGGGAAAGGACCACGCCGCTGTTCCGGATCATATATTCCAAAATCGCAAATTCTTTGCTGGAAAGCGATACCGCCTTCCCGCCCCGTTTGACCGTGCGCGCTGTACAATCCACGGTCAAGTCCGCCACGGTGAATACGTCACTGGTGCTGTCCGATGTGCGCCGGATCATCACCCGGAGCCTGGCAAGCAGCTCGTCAAAGGCAAACGGTTTCACCAGATAATCGTCCGCCCCGGCATCCAAACCCGTGACCCGATCTTCAATCCGGTCCCTCGCCGTCAACAGGAGCACCGGCGTCTTACTTCCCTTCCCGCGGAGTTCTCGCAGCACCTCCAGCCCATTGATTCCAGGCAACATAATATCCAAAACGATGGCATCGTATTCCGCGCAGCACAGATAGTCCAGCGCGTCCGTCCCATTCAAGCAGCTATCCACGCTGTAATGGGCTGCCTGCAATTGTTTTACAAGCAAGTGGTTGAGCTCCGGTTCATCTTCTACGACTAACAGCCTCATATTAACTCCCTCCATTGTACCTTTATTATGATGCATATGCTTCCGCCAATCAAGGGTCAATTGAATAATATCAGGGAAAATCATCTGCCTACGGATAACCGGCTTCCTTTGCAGCACATGAATATCCGGCAGATAACCGCAAAAAATAGGGGCCCAGCCGCATCTTGAAAACACGGCCAAGCCCCTATTCTATTTTCAGCCTTTTCCAAACCGGAATCCTATCGAATGATTGCCCCGGTTTTATTTCCTATTTTAACGTCAAACACTTTTTGGGACAGGACGCCGCACAAATACCGCATCCCACACATTTTTCCGCATCGAGCGCCCAGCTTTTCGCCGCGCGGTCGACCGTAATGGCGTCTTGCGGGCATTTCTTGGCACACAAGGTGCAATATACGCATTTCGACGCATCGTTGACCGGCTTTCCGCCCGCCTGCTGCGCCTCCTGTTCCGGCGGTGCCGGACGGGTGAATGTCTCGCTCGCTTTCTGTGCACCGGGCTCGGTATAGCCGGGCACCATAAACAGGCATTTCTTCGGGCATACATTGGTACAGTTTCCGCACTGTACACAATCAAAGCGATTGATCGTCCAGGTCCGCGCTGCCCGATCCACCTTCAATGCCCCCGGCGGGCAAGAACGTGCGCATAGGCCGCAGCTGATGCAATCCTCAATTTTAATTTGCACATGGCCGCGCATCCGCTCCGGATACTTCACCGGTTCGAATGGATAGCCCGTTGTCGCAGGTTTAGAAAATAAATTTTTCAGCGCCGTATGCGCAAATGGGAAAAATCTCCACTCCGCCATTCTCTCTCACCTCTCCGTACAGCTGATGCAGGGGTCAATGGTCAAAATCAGAAGCGGCACATCCGCCAGCTGACACCCTTTCATCAACTCCAACATGGGCGGGATATTGCTGGTCGTGGGTGTGCGCAGGCGGAACCGGTCGAGGAATTTCGTCCCATTGGCTTTCACATAATAAATCGCTTCGCCGCGGGGCTGTTCAATCCGCATAAAATACTCGCCATTGGGGTTGCCTTTGACCGGCACACGGATCGGGCCCTCCGGAATTTTTGAAATTGCCTGCCGGATCAAGGCAAAGGACTGATAAATCTCCTGGATACGCACTTCACACCGCGCGTAGGAATCCCCATCGGAAGCGGTGACCGGCTCAAATTCCAGCTCATTATAGGCCGCATAGCCCAGCTTACGCGCATCGTAAGCGATGCCGCAGGAACGAAGCATTGGCCCTACCGCACCGGCAAGGATTGCCTGGTCGGGCTTCAGCACACCGAGTCCGCGCAGGCGGCTGCCCACGGTATAGTCCCGCAAAAATGCCTCCGCGATGGGCCGCAGCTCTTTCTCCATCTCATCAATTGTATCCGAAATGGCTTTTAGCATCCCGCTATCCATGTCCTTGAGAACGCCGCCGATGCAGTTTACCGAAAAGATGACACGCCCACCGGTAGTAAGATCAAACATATCGAGGATCTTTTCCCGCAATCTCCAGGACTCCATAAACAGGCTTTCAAACCCCATGGCATCCGCCAGCAACCCCAACCAAAGGAGATGGCTGTGTACACGGCTCATTTCCATCCAGATCGTGCGCAGGTAATTGGCCCGGCGGGGCGGCTCCACGCCCATGATGTGTTCCACGCTCTGGCAATATCCCATGCCGTGGCCAAAACTACAGATCCCGCAGACGCGTTCCGCGATGTAAACATATTCCTTAAAATCTTTGATCTCCACTAGTTTCTCTAAGCCGCGGTGTACAAAGCCAATACTTGGTACCGCCTCTACGACCGTCTCATCTTCCAGGACGAGATCCAAATGTACAGGCTCCGGTAAAACAGGATGCTGAGGTCCAAAGGGAACGATACTTCTTTTTGCCATAGTCCCTCACCCCTTTTCTTTAAATGGCGTGTCCCGGGCAATGCGGTACAACTTGTGATGATAATCGTTTTCCATGCTCTCAATCTTGACGCCAAACAACTCTGCCACTTCGTTTTCCTGTATAAACGCGCAGGGATAAACCTGCGTAATACTGGAAACAGGCTCGTCCTCCCCAACTGTCAAACGCAGGGTGCGCATATCAAATCCTTTTGCAAACGAGTAGCTCAATTCATATTGCTCTGGCAAGCGGCATGCGCAAATCTGTACCAGGCGCCATCCATCCATTTTGAACTGGATCACCATCGGGAGGAACTGCTCCATCGTGATCGGTTCGATCGTATTTAAATACTCCATGCCATTTTCTCCTTATGTTCCACTCTTCTTCCGCTGGCTGGCGAAGGCTTCACGTTTTTTCTGTAGCAGTTCAACCGCTTTTACAACCCCGTCAATAATGGCCTGCGGCCGTGCAGCGCATCCGGGTACATAAATATCCACCGGGATGACCGTGTCCACGCCGCCCTTAATATTGTAGCATTCTTTAAATATTCCTCCCGTGCAGGCGCAGATTCCCACCGCCACAACCACCTTCGGATTCGGCATCTGGCTATAGATCTGCTTGACAACGCTCTCGCTCTGGCTATTGATCCCCCCTGTGATGAGCAGGATATCCGCCTGGAAGGGGTCGCCGGTGTTGATAATTCCGAAGCGCTCCACGTCGTACACCGGCGTCGTGCATGCCAGCACTTCAATGTCACAGCCATTGCAGCTGCTCCCATCATAATGAAGCATCCAAGGAGATTTCGCAAGCTTTCCCATGGCACTGCCTCCTCACTTAATCAACATCAAAATCAAAAAGTTCAGCCCGCCTGTGAGCAAAGTGACAACCCAGCAACTGTCCAACAAAGTTCTCCACTTCACACGGGCGCTGACGTTATCCCACAGGATCTCCAAGAAATACATAAATAGGCAGGCTACAATGGCCAGCGGCCAGCTCCACCAGTTTTGGTTGAGGAAAAACAGCGCTACAATCCCCAACATCAGAGTGATCTCATAATACTCTGCAATGTTCATAATCGCCAAAATCGGCCCCGCCATCTCGGTCGTCAAGCCCTTGACCATCTCCTGGTGGGCATGGTGGCTGGTGGAAAGATCAAACGGGGACTTGCGCAGCTTGATCGCTGTGATAAACATAAAGCCCAGCAAAAATCCCGGCATCATCAGCACAGAACTCAGCGGCATATGGATGATATCCACCACCTGGAAGGAGCCGGTTGCCAAATAAAAGCCAACCGCCAGCAACAAGGTCAACGGTTCATAGGCCATCATTTGGAGCATTTCACGGCTTGCGCCCATGGTCGCAAACGGCGAGGAATCACTCGAAGCCGCCATGACCAGGAACATATCCGCCGTAGACAGGAGGAACAAACACATCAGGATATCCGCTCCTGCAAACAACATGGAACCCGCCACTGCCAGAAAAACCAAATAGCTCAAAATGAGCAGCAGCTGCACGCCGTTTACTGCAATCATCTGCTTGGAAAACAGCTTGGACAAATCATAGAACGGCTGAAAAAACGGCGGCCCTTTTCTTCCCTGCATCCGTGCCGTAATGATCCGGTCGAACCCATCCAACAGAGCGCCGGCAAACGGGGCCAGAAGCAAATATAAAATAACAGAAACCACTCGCATCATACCGCACCTCCAATGATCAGGCAAAGCATTACAATCAGAATACCCGAAGACAGAATCACGGAAGGACGCATTAACCGCCGCATACCAAATTCAAACCGCAGATACCAGTTTGTCAGGTACAAATGCTCCGGTTCCCCGTAGCTGTTCACAAAATAGGTATTGTCCCCCTCGTTGGCGCCGCCCATATAAATCGGCACATATTCCTTATGCGCCCACCGCGTAACTAGGAACATCGTCGCTGGAACAAAAAGGACCGATACCAACATGATGGCCATGGTGGTCAGGATGCTCATAGAAAGCACTTCATGGGAGGCTCCAAAGAGTTCTAGGATAATGGGATTTACAACGGTTGTCGCCAGCCACGGGAACAACAGGCAAAGCAGCAATACACAGCCTGCATGGATAAACATCGAAAAATACTGGTCCCTATGGGTGACATCCCGGGCCTCCTCTTTGGTGCGGTGCATGGACACAAGCTTTGTCAGCCATTTTGTCCAGTAGAACATCGTTGTCGCACTGCCGAAGGCGAGGAAAATAACCAGCAGGAAATTGCCTGCATCTACAAACGCTTTCAACGCTACCCATTTAGAGATCAACATTCCAAAAGGCGCCAAATACATTCCGGCAATGCCAATACCCATGATATAGGTCAGCTTCGGCAAGCGCAAGATCAAGCCATGCATATTCTCGATGTCTCTGGACCCCAAGCTGTTCTCCACAGACCCAACCGCCTGGAAAAGCATGGATTTGCTTACCGAATGGAAGATCATCAAGAGCACGGCCGCCCATATGGTTTCCTCCGCGCCGATGCCCGCACAGGCCACAATCAGGCCCAAATTGGACACCGTCGAAAACGCCAGCACTTTCTTGCCGTCATTCTGGGCGATGGCCATCATGCTGGCTGCGATGAAGGTAAACCCGCCGATCAAAGATACCATCTGGCCGGTCATAGTCCCGGCAAGCGCCGGAGAAAGCCGGATCAACAGGAATACACCCGCTTTAACCATGGTTGCACTATGTAAAAGCGCGCTCGACGGAGTCGGAGCGACCATCGCGCCCAGCAGCCAGGAAGAAAACGGCAGCTGCGCGGATTTTGTGAGCCCGGCCAGCGCCAACAACGCCACAGGGATCACTGCTCCTGTCTGGACAACCGCCTCCAGCTGTACGGTTCCCAGCGTCGCCGCCGCTACCGCAATGGCGATGGCGAACCCAAAGCCGCCAACGAGGTTCATCCACAGCGCGCGGAAGCTATTGTTGACCGCCTCTTCTGTCCGGGTGTAGCCGATCAAGAGGAACGAAATCACGCTGGTTACTTCCCAGAAGAAGTACATCCAGATGAGATTCTCCGAAAGTACCAAACCGAACATTGCCGCCAGGAACAAAAACAGCATGGAAAAGAAAAATCCACTGCGATCCTGAAATTCCTTGTGGTGCTGGTGATATGCCTTCATATAGCCCACAGCATAGATGCAGATAAGGCCGCCAATGAATGCGGCGATCATGCACATCAGCATGCTCAGACTGTCGATCTGCATATGGCAGGCCGGCTGCATGGGGAATCGAAACTCCGTCCAGATTCCTAAAGCCGTCTGCCCTACAGACAGTAGGATCACTGGATATTTGCGGTATTTAATGCTCAAATACACAATCAACCCAGTCAAAAAGAGTTCCCCTGCGATCATCAGGTAATTGACCCATTCGGTCTCTTGATAAAACGCCATCGCTTGTGCGCCATTTGTCAACCACATGCCCAGAAGGGCCGCAGCCAAAACCATGACGCCTCCCGCGCCAGCGTAAACAACATAACCGCGTATTCGTTCCTGCTTAATAAGAGGAACAATCGCAGCAATCAATAAAGGCCAACCGATCAAAATTGGTAAGATTCCCATAAATAATACCCCTCTATGGAAAATTCATTGAAAACCGGAATTTATTATAGTCCTATTTTTTTTAAAACACAAGAGCAGATACCGCTAATTTTCACTAACATATCCTTCCTTTCGTTGAATAGGTATGGTATTTTTTACAGTTTGGTGATACAATGGGTTCGATTCTTCTGAAGGCAGGTTGAACGTATCCATGCACGAATTATCCATAACACAGAGCATTCTGAAGATCTCGTTGGAGGCTGCCAGTCAGCAGGGGGCAACCCGTATCCGGGCAATTCGCCTGCGGATGGGTCCCTTTTCCGGCGTTGTTCCAGAATGCGTTCAAATGTATTTGGATGTCCTTGCAAAGGGCACCCGGGCCGAAGGAGCCAAAATAGAAGTGGAAACCGTCCCCTTAAAAGTGCTCTGCCGTGATTGCGGCCGGGAAAGCGAGATCACCCGCGAACGCATCCAATGCCCGTTCTGTGGGAGTATCCAGCTCAAACGCCTTTCCGGGAACGAATTCATGGTCGATAGTTTGGAGGTTGATTGAAAATGGAAATCAAAGTACTGCACCAGGTGATGGAGTGGAACGAGGATGTGAGTGCTGAGGTCCGCAAAACCTTGTCCGAAAAAAAGGTCTGCCTGATCAATGTGATGGGAAGCCCCGGCGCCGGAAAGACTAGCCTGATCACGGAATTGATTGCAAGGCTGCGGGGATCGTTCTCTATCGGCGTGATTGAAGGCGACATCACCGGCCAGATTGACGCGGAAAAGATTGCAGCGCTGCAAATTCCCGCCGTCCAGCTGAATACGGACGGCGCTTGCCACATCGAGGCGATGAGCATTCAGCACATCTTGCCGCAATTCGACCTCTATGCATTGGATGTCCTGTTTGTAGAAAACATCGGCAACCTAGTGTGCCCGGCCGAATTCGACATCGGCGAAAACTTCCGTATTACCATTCTCAGCATCCCAGAAGGGGACGACAAGGTCGCAAAGTATCCGCTGATGTTCACCGACACCGACTGCCTAGTCCTAAACAAATGCGATATGCTCCCGTATTTTGATTTCAACCTCGACCGCGTTGAAAAAGACTATCGAGGCGTCAATCCTGAGGGGCCCCTGTTCCAGGTTTCCAGCCGCACAGGGGACGGACTGGACGCCCTGACACAGCATTTGGAGGGCCGTATCCGGGCTGCATTGGCATGAGTATGCTTCGTCGCATCCGGCTCGAAATCGCCGGGATTGTGCAGGGGGTGGGGTTCCGGCCCTATCTGTACCGTCTCGCACAGCGGCACGCCCTGTGCGGCTGGGTGCGAAATACCCCCTCCGGCGTGGAGCTGGAATTGGAAGGGCCAACGGAAGCGCTTTCCAGCTTCCAGGACGAATTGGCCCGCTCTACCCCCCCTCTGGCCGTTGTGGAACAGGTTCGCACCGTACCTCTGGATGGGCTGGTGGGCTACGACCGTTTTACCATCCGAAGCAGCGCAGAGGGGGACGGCGGCACCCTGGTTTCGCCGGATATCGCTCCCTGCGCCGCCTGCCTGCGGGAGTTGGCGGACCCGGCTGACCGGCGGTACCGCTATCCGTTTATCAATTGTACGGACTGTGGCCCCCGCTTTACCATCATCCGCGACCTCCCTTACGACCGGAAAACGACGTCCATGGCACAATTTTCCATGTGCCCCACCTGTAACGCGGAATACGAAGACAGCCATTCCCGCCGTTATCATGCCCAGCCGGACTGCTGCCCCAGCTGCGGGCCACAGGTCTGGCTGCTCGACGCAGAGGGCCGGAAAATCGCCGGGGACGTCTTTGCGGAAGCGCAAAAAGCTTTGGCCCGGGGAGACATTCTCGCGGTCAAAGGGCTCGGCGGCATCCATCTCGCCTGCGATGCGCGCAATGCGGAGGCAGTCCGCCGTCTCCGGCTGCGGAAGCACCGCGAAGAAAAGCCGCTGGCGGTCATGTGCCGGGATCTCAACAGCGCCCGGTCACTCTGCCGGGTCACGGAGGCGGAGGCTTCTCTTTTGGAAAGCGTACGCCGCCCCATTGTCCTGTTGGAAAAGAAAGCTCCGGAGGACTTCGCAAATCTCAGCGACAACCGGCGCTTGGGGGTTATGCTCCCCTATACGCCGCTGCATGTTCTCCTGTTGGACGGGACGTCCGGCGGACCGGACGCCTTGGTGATGACCAGCGCCAACCTCTCCGACCAACCGGTCCTTTTGGAGGACCAGGAAGCCCTTGATGGGTTGGCGGGAATTGCCGATGGCTTTCTCCTACACGACCGCCCCATCCAAAACCGTTGTGACGATTCCCTGGTGATGGCCTGGCAGGGGCGGGAATACTTTTACCGCCGCAGCCGCGGGTATGTCCCCCAGCCGGTCACGTTTGCGCGCGATGCGACCGGTGTGGTCGCCTTCGGCGCGGAACAGAAGGCCTCGTTTGCCGTGGGCCGCGGACAGCATGTATTTTTAAGCCAGCACATCGGCGATTTAAAAAACCTGGAAACCCTGGACCACTATCGGGAGTCCTTGGACACCTTTCTCCGGCTGTTCCGCATCATGCCATCCACGTTGGTCTGTGACCTTCATCCGGACTATTTTTCCACACAGGAAGCACAAGAGCACGCCAAACGCCTGGGACTTCCCCTCCTGCAGGTACAGCACCACTGGGCGCATATGGCGTCCTGCATGGCGGACAACCGGCTCGCTGGGCCGGTATTTGGCATCGTGTGGGACGGGACGGGCTATGGAACGGACCATTCCATCTGGGGGGGCGAGTTTCTGGCAGGAGATTTCCAAACTTTCCGGCGGTGCGGCTCGATTCGCCCCATCTTTCTTCCGGGAGGCGATGCGGCGACCCGGGAGATCGGCCGGATTGGGCTCTCCCTGTTGTGGGACGCCGGGCTGCCCCTGGACCGTGCGCCGCTGGAATCGCCAAAAAAGCAGGCTTTGCGCGCTATGTTGGACAGCCGCACCGCATGTCCAAAAGCCAGCAGCATCGGCCGCCTGTTCGACGGGGTATATTCCCTCCTGACCGGCACGCAGCAAGTCTGCTACGAAGGCCAGGGGGCCACGCGCCTACAGGCTATGGCGCGAGAAGAAATCCCCGGTCGGTCCTACCCCGTGGCATTCTATGAAAAAGATGGGCTTCGTATCTTTGACACGCGCCCATTGCTTCGGGCAATCACCGGCGATCTCTCCGCTCAGGTTGATCCCGCTGCGGTCGCGCGCGGCTTTATGGATGCTCTGTGCCATATGGCGCTGGAGCAGTGTTGTTTTTTGAATCCGGAAAAGCTGCCGGTCGTTCTCTCCGGCGGCGTATTTTTAAACGAATATCTTCTCTCTGAAAGCACCCGGCTTCTCACACATGCCGGTTTTTCCGTCTATACGCATCACCGCGTTTCCACCAGCGACGAGGGCCTTTGCCTGGGCCAGCTGGCAATCGCGACCGCAAAAAGGAGCTAGAATCAACTATGTGTCTTGCAGTCCCTTTAAAAATTGTATCCATCGCGGGAAAACACGCCGTTGGGACGGCGGCAGGGCTTTCCCAAAACATCCGTGTTGACTTCATCCCCGACCTCAAACCCGGCGACTACGTGATGGTCCATGCCGGATTTGCCATCCAAAAGCTGACAAAAGAACAGGCGGAGGAGAACTTCGCCTGCATTCAGGAGGCCATCGATGCTCTTTGATGAGAAATTCCGCCGCCCGGACGGCATCCAGCGCCTTGTGAAGGAGCTTTGGGACATCAGCCAGGAGACTGGCCCCATCCGTCTGATGGAAATCTGCGGCACACATACCATGGCGATCGCCAAAGCCGGGCTGCGCTCGCTGCTGCCTCCATCCATTCAACTGCTCTCCGGGCCGGGCTGCCCGGTTTGCGTCACGCCAGCCGGGGCGATCGATGAAATTTTGCGGCTTTCCGGCCTGCCGGGCGTGATCCTTGCGAGCTATGGGGACCTTTTGCGGGTACCGGGTTCGGTGCGCGGGGATACGCTGCTACGCCGCCGCGCCTTGGGCGCGCAGGTCCAGACGGTCTATTCCCCCATGGAGGCCCTGGAAATCGCTGTGCAGCACCCGGATCAGGAAGTCATCTTCCTCGGCGTCGGGTTTGAAACGACCGCACCCGGTACCGCCGCCTGCATTTTGGAGGCCAAAGAGCAGGGTGCCTCCAATTTTTCCGTATTGTGCCTGCTCAAGAGTACCGAACCCGCCCTGCGTGCATTGATCCACGCGCCGGATTTTGCGGTAGACGACTTTTTGTGTCCCGGCCATGTGGCCGTTATCACGGGCTCAGATGCGTTTGCCTTTCTCCCGCGGGAATTCGGCCTCCCCGCCGTCGTCAGCGGTTTTGAGCCCGCCGACCTGCTCTTTTCCATCTACCGTCTGGCAGAGATGCTGCGGCAAAAGGCACCCGCCCTGGAAAATGAATATACGCGCCTGGTTTGTCCGGAGGGAAATCCCGCCGCGCAGTCGGCTATGGAGCGGGTATTCCTTCCCACAGACAGCCTTTGGAGAGGCTTGGGAACCATCCCGAACAGCGGCCTTGCCCTCCGGGAGGCGTTCTCCCCGTGGGATGCTGCAAAAAAGTTCGGCTTTTCTCCATCTCCCACGGTGGAACTTGCGGGCTGTCAGTGCGGCGAAGTGATTCGCGGCGCTTGCAGGCCGGAACAATGCCCCCTTTTCGGGCGGGTCTGCACCCCAGCCGATCCGGTGGGCCCGTGCATGGTCTCCGGTGAAGGGGCCTGCGCCGCGGCGTACCGCTATCAGACATGACAGGGAGGAATCATACCATGGAAGAAATTATCACCTTGGACTACGGAAGCGGCGGCCTGCGCACTTCCCAATTGATCGAATCGGTCCTGGTTCCGGCGTTTCACAATCCCACATTGGAAGACCTGGGCGATGGCGCTGTGCTCCCAACGATGGACGGCCCTCTGGTTTACTCCACCGACAGCTTCGTCGTAACCCCTTGGCGCTTTCCCGGCGGGGACATCGGGAAACTGGCTGTGTGCGGAACGGTCAATGATGTCTGTATGGCGGGCGGCCAACCCAAATATCTCAGCCTTTCGTTCATTATCGAAGAGGGCTTTCTCATGGAGGACTTCAAAGCCATTGTGGATTCCATCGCAACCACCGCCCAGCTCGCCGGTGTGCAGATTGTCACGGGGGATACAAAAGTGGTCGAACGTGGGAAGGGCGACGGCATCTATATCAACACGTCCGGCATCGGTTCACAGCGGGCAGCGGGGCTGTCCCGCAAAGCCATCCGTCCCGGGGATGCGGTGTTGGTCAGCGGGAGCGTCGGCTGCCACGGTGCGGCCGTTTTGATGGCAAGGGGAGAAATCCCCTTTGCGGGCGAGCTTCTCTCCGACTGCCGCCCGCTACACCAGCTCAGCGCGGCGGCGCTGGAAGCGGGCGGCGTGCGTATCCTGCGCGACCCCACCCGCGGCGGCGTGGCCACCACGCTCAACGAATTTGTCGAAGGCAGCGCCTTGACCATTGAACTGGAGGAAGACGCGATCCCCGTCGATCCTGCGGTGGCCGCCGCCTGTGACCTCTTGGGGCTGGACCCGCTCTACAGCGCCTGCGAAGGACGGATGCTGGCGGTTGTTTCCCCCGGTCAGGCGGACGCCGTGCTGGACGCGCTGCACCAAACTTCCGGCGGGGAACATGCGGCCATGATCGGCCGGGTTACGGAGAGCCGTCCCGGGCATGTCGTGCTCCGCACCGCCTTAGGGGGAAGCCGTATCCTAGGAAAGCTCACCGGCGTCCAGCTGCCCCGGATCTGCTGACGGCCAGCTGAAACAAAGAAATAAAACGTAAAAAGGGAACCATCCAGAACATTCTCGGATGCGTTCCCTTTTTTATGTGCAATGTATGTACCGCTTCCCAATGGAAGCGGTGGAAGCAATGGAAATGAATCGTTAAACCGTGACAATTGACTCGCAGCACCGGAAGTCCGTGTCGATATAATTGGCAAAAAGGCGTACCTTAAAGTTTCTGGCATTGCACAATGCATTTGGCGCTCCACCCGATACATCCAGATCCTCTGGCAGTACAAATTTGATGCATTTTACCAAAACATCCCGGCAAGTGGAGGAGCGATGCGCGGGAATTGTAATGGCTTTCAGCCCTCTCTGGTATTCCACACCATTGGAATCCACTTCGGTCAAAACAACTCCCAACGCGACACGTTTATTGGGGCAGACATTCTTCACGGTCACATCCAGCTGTGCAATGCGGCCCAACGATTCCAATGCAACATCCCCAAGGTCCACGACGATGGAATCTTTGCAGCTGTCGATCTTGAAGTCTACCGGAATGGGACACGGCTCCGGATTGACCACAATGCCACAATCCACTGTGACGACCGGCGCGGGGAACGTAACCGCATTCCCTTCCGTGATGTAATGTATAGAGGGTGGAATACACCAAAAAACATTACATCATGACTGGCGGCTCATTTGTGGCGAATGAAAAGACAGTTATGATAAAGGAGGGATGCCCTCAAACCTACCGTAACTGTCAATCACATATTCCCACGAAAGGAGCCTTGTATGGAACTGACTTACACCCAATGCGGCGACTATCTCATTCCCGGCCTTGTGTTATCGGACACCAAAGAGTACCATATCGGGAAATATGGCCGGTTGCGCCGTGCCTACTTAAAAGAACACCGGCCCATTCTGTATACCGATCTCATTGTCACTGAAAAGCTGTTTCCCCACTTGGAGGAAATCGACACCGCCTGCCGGGAGCGGCTGGAAATCATTGAAAAAGCCATGATGCAGCAAGAGGGCGTCACAGAAGCCCTGAAAGCTGCCGATCAGATGGCGTGGGTGCGCTCCATGAACTCCATCCACAACAGGGCCGAGGAAATTGTCCTGGCTGAGCTGGTCTACTGTTGAGGGAGGGAACGCAATGATTTTGGAAGCCATGTATAACGGGGAGTTTTATCCCTGTGAAACCGTTGTTCCCACGTCCCTGGAATACCGCAAGGCGGTCCAAACCTGTGCAGAGTTGATGGATCAGTTATCCCAGCAGCTCGGCAAAGAGGACTATGCTCTGGTGGAGGAACTCCGGGCGCAGAACGCTATTGCCCAATGCGAGGAAAGTGAGAGCCATTTCAAGTATGGCTTTTCGGCGGGGCTGATTGTCCAGCAGGAAGCCCATGAACAGCTGCAAAACAAGAAATAGGCGATGGCCGAAAAAGCCCACGCAGCCGGAAAGAGAACCGAAGGCGTGGGCTTTCTGTGTATATGGTTATTCTGTCAGGGCATCCGAAGTTTCCGCAACCAGCCGGTCAAAGTCGCTCTGATAGGTCCGATCCTGCAAAACCCGGAACTTTTCAAACTCTTTCTCGGCAAAGGCTTTGGCAATGGCGGCGGTCACCTTGCCCTTATCATGCAGAATATCTTCCTCGTTGAACTGTAAAAATGCGTCAAGCCGCTTGACCCAATCGGCCATATACATGACATTTCCACGGCGGGCCTGCCGTTCCGCATAGTCCAGGTACATGGTGACAATCTCGTTCAGGTTACGCATTTCCGTTTCGTTCAGATAGTTTTTAGCAACGGTGACATCCGATTTGCGGATGCGGCCTTTGGGGGCGTTTTTCCATGTGGTCAGCCCCATGTTGGGCTTGGTGCTGTCGGCACGGCCGTATACGATCTCAGCGGCGGTATGATGGGTGACCGCATAGTGGAGCTTATTCTGCACCGTTGCGAAAAACTCCTTTGTGATGGGGCTTTCCACATCGTAGTCAGCGCTGCACTGGGAATAGATGTCCGTGATTTTCTGGTAGAACCTTCTCTCGCTGGCCCGGATGTCCCGGATACGCTCCAGTTGTTCCTCGAAATAATCCTTGCCGAAAAAGTTTTCCGGCTCCCGCAGCCGTGCGTCATCCATCACATAACCCTTGATGATGAACTCTTTCAACACCCGGTTCGCCCAAATGCGGAACATGGTCGCCTTTTTGGAGTTCACTCGATACCCCACAGCGATGATGGCGTCCAGATTATAATAATTGGTCTGATACCGTTTCCCGTCCGCCGCAGTTGTTTCCATTTTGGAAACAACTGAATCCTCGCTCAGTTCGCCGGATTCAAAGATTTTTTTCAGATGCTTGGAAATGGCCGCTTTCTGCACCTCGAACAGCTCTGCCATTTTTGCCTGCGTCAGCCAGAGATTTTCCTGAAAGAGCAGGATTTCCACCCGCACCTCCCCGTTTTCGGTCTTGTAAAAGAGGATTTCTCTGGTTTCATACGGGGTCAGCCCCTGTTCCTCGCTCATTCCTCGTCACCTCCATATCGTTTTGGTAAGTTTGGATTGTATTTTGTAATTCATTTACAAAATGCCAGGTATTCCATTTACTTCTTTCGATGAATCGTATTGGATTCCCATAGTAAGTTCTTTTCCAAATATACCATATCAATAAGCTGAACGCCGCATTCAAAGATAGGATGATCATAATTGTCCGTGAAAAAGTTTTTGATACGATGGCTTTCTATAAAACCGCATTTCTTATAAAAAGGGAGCGTCAGCTGACTGTCACCCGTCCCCACACGAAGAATACGAAAATTATCACGGTATGTCTGCTCAATAAACTCAATCATCCGTTTTCCGTAGCCCATGCGCTGGCATTCCGGCAGAACAGCAATATTCTTGATTTCAAGAACTTTGCTGCCTTCGTCAGTAACAACACATTCCGCTTTTACGCCATTTTCCTCCAAAACATACATCGTACCTTTTTCAAGATACCGGTCGATCATATCTTCCTGCTCGTCCGCAAGAAAAAGCAGGCTCATGTATCTCTTTTTATTATCCTCAATTTTGCTTATTTTCATCAACTGTCATCCTCACATACTTTACATTCCAACTGGCAGTCATACGGCTCGGCTTCTACATGAGACTGATTGTAGACAGCCGCCTCTGCACAGCCCATTTTGTAATAGAATGCCTGGCTTTCAACGGCTGAATGGGCTGAGATGTACAACTTTTTTGCTCCATGTGCCTTTGCCCATTCTTTCGCTGCTCGAAACAGTGCAGTGCCAACCCCTTTTCCTCGCATATCCTCTGACACATGGATACTTGAGAGGTCAAGGTGTCTGTGATTTCCCCCAAAAAGTTTCGGTTCAACTGACACGAAACCTTTCAACACCCCTTCGCAGAAAGCAGCATATACCAATCCACCTGTTGCTGCTGTGTTTCTCAGGCAGGAAACCAGGAATTTATAATCCGCTTCGCTCCAATCGTCAATAAACGGATCATCTTTGATAATCCATTTTCCGTTTTCTTTTCGCCTACATTTAACAACAGTTTGATGCCGTACAAAATGTCTAAATAGCTCTCGGCTTATCTCATTCTCTTGTAAGTTTTTATATATAATCTCCATTTCTATTATCCATGCAGCTCCCTTTGGTGTTTACTTTATTTTCAAATTCTGGATTCCAATAAATGCCGCTCCAATCGAACGCAAAATGATTTATCGGGTCTCTCCAAATGTCTAATTTTTAACGATAACCGTTTCTATTTCAAATCATAAACATACATCCTCGACAAATCTACCTCACCATCGCCCTGCGCCATACATAGGAACTTCCATCCGTAGCGCTCATAGAAGCCTGTGTGGTCTGTAATGAGATATAAGGTTTCCAGGCCAAATGAACGCATATCCTCACAAACATATTCCAGCAGCTTTCCTGCAATTCCCTGACAACGGTAGTTTTCCTCAACATATACCGCGCAGACATTTGGCGTCAAATCCTTGCGGTTATGAAAATCGTTTTCGATGACCCCAATACCACCAATAATCTGCTGATTCTCGACTGCAACATACCACTGCGGAACAATGCTTTTGCCCGTCAAGCACTCCTGTATGCTTCCCGCATATTCTTCAACTGGAATATCCCACTTGGAATGAAACCACTCTGCGGCCTCCGATGCCAGTTCGCTGTGTTCCCTGAGTTTCAGAATTTCCATAGCGTATCATTCCTCCTCATTTCCGCCCTTTTTAGAACGGCTCTTGTAGACATTGTACTGGTTCTTGCACCGTGGGCTGCAAAAGGCAGCGTTGGACCGGCTGCCCAGGAACACCTTCTGGCAGTGCTTACACAGGCGCAGGGGCTGGTCGCCGTCCACCAGCATGAAGCTGAACATCATCTGAATACCCAGCAGCAGGGAGTGAAAATCCCAATAAATGGTGGGCTTATCCAGCAGCTCAATGTGGTAGCTGGGAGCGATTCCGCCGAACGCAGCCATGGCCTTGCGATACAGCCCCCGTGCGTCCTCGTCGATGGAATCATAATCTTTGTAGTACAGGATTGAGGTAGACAGGGTGAATGCCCAATCCTTGAACTGCTGGGCAACCCAGTCGTAGGGTTCCGCATATTCCCGCTGGAAGCTCATGCTCTTTGCCATCGGCTCGTCCATGAAAGTCATGGTCAGGGCAACCATCGTCCGGTCACCGGACACGTTCCATGTGGATTCAATGCCTTTTTTCACCAGATCCAGCTGGTCAAAGGGATAAAACAGGGACAGGTATTTGTCCGTTGCCATGGATTCTTCCTTGATGAAGTGGTTTTTGGGCAGGTATACCGCCTCATAGTCCATAAAGGACGGCGTGGTGGGCAGGGCGGTCATCAGCCCCAGCAGGCCGTACCGGGTGATAAACTCCATTACCGCCTTTTCCACTTCTGCTTCCGGTTTGCGTCCCATCATCAGCATCCCCACATTCAGCGCATCCAGCACAATGTTGGGGACCTCTTTCAGCGGATTGTAGACGTCCGGCTTTGCGCTCTTGCCGGGGGTGATGTATCGCTTTCCATCTTCCGCCGTTTTCAGCTCGTAATGATCGTACCGCACCCAATGGGAACGGGACTGTTCAAACAAATTTTTCATCATACACGCCCTTTCTCCTTAATCGTCCCAACTATCAGGGGCGGTTTTTCTTTTTTCTGCGCTTGGTCTTGTTCTCCCGCCGGATCACGGCATTCTTGCCCTGTTTCCTTGCAATTTTCGAGTATTCCTCCAAAAACTGGCGCTCCCGCAAGGTCAAGCTGCTACCATGCTCCTGCTTGCCGCACAGATGGTCATACATCCGGCGCTGCAATTTTTTGTGGATGGTCTTTCGCAGCTTGCGGATGTTGCGGTCAGACTGCTCACGCACAGCGGCAAGCCGGGAAGAGCTGTATAGGCGCAAAGAGAGAAAATACAAAACTTCCTTGTGTTCCTCGCTCAGTTCCTCCACCATGCGGGAAATAAAGGGATCAGCGGTCAGGTTGTGCATCTCATAGGGGCAATCAAACAGGATGTCCAGAAAGTTCCCGGCCATCAGCTGCCGGTATGCGGGGTTATTCATCCAGCGGGGAATGAGCTTGGGTTCCGGCACTGCCTGATATTCCAGCGGCACATCTCCACGGAGGTTTTCGTGGTCCCGCTTCCGGCGCTCCCGGTTCCGGTCCAGCTTGTTCCATTCCTCCACCACGGCCCGGAAATCCTTTTCGGTGCGGGCAGCTTCCTCCAGCCGCCGTATGGCCTCGGCCCGTATCTCCCGTTTGAGCCGTTTATCACTGACCGGGGCAGCTTCTTCTTCCTCGTCCTCCAGCTCCGTTTCATAGTCGATGGGATGCTCGTCCTGCTCCAGCTCATTTTCCAGCTCGGCCAGACGTTCTTCCGCAAGCGCCTGTTCCAGCGTTTCTTCCGCCCCTGCGCCTGTCCCATCGTCCCATCCGGTGAAGCCACCCTCGGTATCCAGAAGCTCGTCATCAGACAGATACGCCATGACCCCACCTCTTTTCAAAAAAATATTTTGCAATTTTTCAAAAATGGTTCCGTTTTGCACCCCGGATTTCTCCTATTAGTGAAATAGTAATCTAAAAATAAGTTACTTGGGTTACATCGGCTCGTTCACGCAGGAGAAAGGGGGCTTTCGCCATGTTCAGGCTTGACACAAAAAAGAAGTAACATAATCACAGGTTACAAACAACGGAACTATAACAACAGTATACACCGGATGCGCCGAAAGCGCAAGAAAGAGAGGTTCTATGGCAGATAAAAACGCCGTGTTTCTGACCCGGCACATTGGCAACACCACCTATAAAGTTCGTATCTACCTCAGCGAAACCGCCGAGGAAACGATGGAAGATAAAATTTTGCGGCTGATCCGCAACGACGGGCTGGCAAACCAGCCGGAATGTGGTATAATGGAACTGCCACAAATGAGCCGTCCGTCTGAAAGGAGCGCCTGATATGGCAAACAGACAGACGGAAGAAAAAATCACTGCGCTCTATGAGCGCCTGTCCCGTGACGATGACCTCACGGGCGACTCGAACTCCATTCTGAACCAGAAACGGTATCTCGAAAGCTATGCAGCACAGCGGGGCTACACCAATATCGTCCACTACACAGACGATGGGTGGTCCGGCGGCAACTTTGACCGTCCCGCATGGAAGCGCCTTGTGGCGGACATCGAGGCGGGAAAGGTGGCCCATCTGCTGTGTAAGGACCTAAGTCGGATCGGCAGAAACTACCTGCAAACCGGCTTTTACACCGAGGTAATGTTCCGGCAGAATGGGGTTCATTTTGTTGCTGTCGCCAATAACATTGACAGCGAGGAACAGGACAGCGGCGAGTTTGCGCCCTTTCTCAATATCATGAACGAATGGTATCTGCGTGACCAGTCAAAAAAGGTTTCGGCAGCATACCGTGTCAAGGGCAAGGCGGGCAAGCCCACCACCAACAACGCCATCTATGGCTACAAAAAAGACCCGGAGGACAAAGACCACTGGCTGGTGGACGAGGAAGCCGCCGCCGTGGTGCGGCGGATCTTCCGGCTTGCGGTGGAGGGGCACGGCCCCCATGAGATTGCCAAGATGCTCACACAGGAAAAGGTGGAGTGCCCCGCCTATTATCTGGCACGAAACGGCAGGGGCTGCCGGAAAAACACTGTGGACACCAGCCGACCCTATGACTGGTACGGCTTCACGGTCAGCGCCATGTTGACCAAGCCGGAGTATATGGGGCATACCGTCAATTTCCGTTCTTCCAAGAAGTCCTACCGGGATAAGCGGGTAAAAAACGACCCGTCCGACTGGCTGATTTTTGAGAACACCCACGAGGCCATTGTTGACCCGGAAACCTGGCAGCTCGCCCAGCAGGTGAAGCGGACGGTGCGCCGGACAGACACCACCGGCATCGCCAATCCCCTGACGGGCCTTGTGTTCTGTGCTGACTGCGGAGCTAAGATGTATAACCACCGGGGCAAGCGCAAAAAGGCCGGACGGGAATATTCTGTGGATTTTTACAGCTGCTCCACCTACACCCTGACCTTTGAGCGAGAAACGCAGATGTGTTCTTCTCACACGGTCAGCACTAAGGCTCTGAATGCCCTGATTCTGGAAACCATCCGCACTACCGCCAGCTATGCCATCCAGAACAAGGAGGAATTTATTCAGAAAGTTCGCAGCATTTCACAGGTTCGCCAGCAGGAAGCAGCCAAGGAGCTGAAACGCAAGGTCGCCAAAGAGCGCAAACGCAGCGCCGAGCTGGATGTGCTGATTAAAAAGCTGTACGAAACCTATGCCATGGGCAAACTGGAAGAAAAACGGTTCGAGCTGCTGTGTGCGGAATATGAGAAGGAACAGGCGGAGCTGGAACAGCTGCTTGCCTCCGAGCAGGCGCAGCTGGACCAGTTTCATGAGGACACGGACCGTGCCAGCCACTTTCTGGCGCTGGCACAGAAATATACGGATTTCACCGAGCTGACCGCCCCCATGCTCCATGAATTTGTGGAGAAAATTCTGGTCCATGCCCCGGACAGAAGCACCGGAGAACGGGTGCAGGAAATTGAGATTTATCTGAACTTTATCGGGAAATTTGAAGTGCCCATGCCTGAACCCACCGAGGAAGAACTGGCTGCGGAGGAAAAGCGCCGCCAGAAGCGCATCCGTGACCATGAAAAGTATCTGCGCCAGAAGGAGCGCAAACAGAAGATTGCCGAGGGGCTGATCGTTCCGGGTGAACCGTACCAGCTGGTATGCCAGTGCTGCGGAGAGCCGTTCCAGTCTGTCCGCCCCAACGCTAAATTTTGCAAACCCGCCTGCCGGGAGAAGTTCTACCGGCAGGAGAAGCGGAAAGCCAAAGAAACGGAAACATCACAAACTGCATAAAGACTGCGGCCTGCCCCAACAAACCGGGCAGGCCGCTTTTTTTATGCCCTGAAACGGAGGGATTTTCATGACACTCTTTGAACTTGCCGAAAAGCCCCGTTCTGCCGGAGAATGTCGTTCTCAACAGCAGACAGGGCGTAGAAATAGAATATCTGGTTGGAAAAGCCGGATAAATGAGAAAAGGAGCAGCCCTTTCGGACTACTCCTTTACATAGGAATGTTCAGTTGCGTTATGAACATTCAAACTGGCAGGGGCGGTCAGTTTAGATCGCAAACACCCGCAAAAGGGTGGTAGCGACAGTGAGCCGTCGCGAGGGCGTTTACAACCGAGCAGGCGAGCCGAGCGTGCCCTTTTGCGGAAAAGGAGGAGCAAAGCGGACTTTGCCCCGACGTGGGTTATGTTGACAAAAAAGATACCCACTGAAAATGAGAATTCCGGGTTCGGATTTGATCTTTTTTCATTGCGATTTTTCGATTTTTGCTTTTGGATGTCCCGCTTCTAAAAAAGAGGGCAGCCACGAAAAGGTGGTTTGGATCCTCAGTTTTCAGAGTAGAAAAAGAGGTCGAAATTTGGATGTCTCATTTTTGAGTTCCAAATTTCGACCTCTGTCCATCTTCAATAACGTGGAAGGAGGTGATATAATTACAAAAAAGGAGGTGTTCTGATGAAAATCAGTAAAATATTTAACCTCAATAAAACGCAGTATGAACTAGACTTTGTTGATATAGACCCCAGTGTAGATACTCCGTTATTTCTTGACCCATACTATATTTCAAAATGTGATTTTCCATTTGCAATTGACGCACATGCGACTCTACGTTCATATTTTGAATTTTTGCTGGCACTTTTGCGAGGCCAAAAGATTCGTCAAGCCGAAGAATTATTTTCACACCTTGGAGAGAATAATGATGTTTGCCTTGGCATGTCAAGCGGAAAGCCTAATGGACATGGTATGGGCCCAGAAGATACTGCCGCCATTTTCAAGGAACTTTTAACAAGTCGTGCAGTCAAAACTGGTATCATGGAGGATATAGAAGATTTTCGGATTTTTGTCCCTAATGTGGATAAAGACAAAGTGTCTGACATGACGGCTAACATAATAAGAAGACATCTTATTGAATATACCAAAGAACAGTGCGAATTACACGGAATCCCATTGACACCAAGTGTTCCTTCAGGTATGTACTGGGATGCTCAAAAACGTATGTGGGATAATCAATATACAGAGCGCCTTGTTGTTGAAGGAAGCCCCATTTTGCTCGTTCCCAAGAGAATTGTTTCATTTACTGATAAGTACACCCCTTCTGAATATAAGCAACATTTTGTTCTAAACTTCCTTCAACATGAAAATCTTCAGCTTCATACCTCGCTAGTAAGGAAATACAAAAGCGGCGAGGAGTATGTAACTAAAAAGAGTATCCGCGAAAAAGAAGGGGTAATCGACAAGGAATATCTTGCTAGATTTACTGAGCAACACCCGGAAGTATTTGCGGACTTTAAACAGCAAACGGCAAAAAAACTGTCGCATGTAGATGGTGCAGTTCTTGATAATCTAAATCTTCGGGCAGTCTGCGAATATTTGACACAAAAACTGGCAGAAATACCTTCCGGCACAGCAAACGCATCCCATTATCACAACTTGATAATTGGGATTCTTGAGTTGCTGTTTTATCCAAATCTTTCATCGCCAAAAAAAGAACATCAAATCCACGACGGAAGAAAGCGTATTGATATAACGTTTAATAATTCTGCTGAGAGTGGCTTTTTCTTTACGCTACCTAACAAAAATGTATTGCTACCATGCCCATTTGTTTTTGTTGAGTGCAAAAATTACACGGGCGAAGTGGCTAATCCTGAATTGGATCAATTAAGTGGAAGATTTAGTAATCGTAGGGGAAAAGTTGGTATCCTAGCCTGTAGAACGCTTGATGAAAATGATTCCTTTATGAAACGATGCGCTGACACATATGAAGATGATAGAGGATTAATTCTCCCGATTACAGACGAGGATTTAACTGTTGCACTATCCTTGTTTCCAGAACAGGGCGCAAATGCGATAGAACAGATTTTGTCCCAGAAATACGAACAGATTGCTTTCACAAAATAAGTTTAATTAGAAAACCTGACTTAAGGTAGGTTTTCTTATGGCGATTTCCTTCAATAATTTCTTACACAATTACAATTAGATAATGCAATTTCTGAGTGTAAACTTGAGATAATTATCCTTCAAACGGTTCCATTTCTCAACGAGAAGAGCAGGCACAGAGAGATACTGGCAGCGCCCAATTTGCCAGCATTTCTCTGTGCCTGCTTCTTAGTGGATGGCGAACGATTTCAAATCCCTGTGCTCTTCGTGTTACCATGTCCCTATAAAACGCACGAGGAGGTAACCCCATGAAATTCACCAAAGAAGAGAAAATGGCTTTCGTCAAACGCTACCAGGACGGAAAACCGGTAATTGAAATTTGCAACGAGAACCAAATCCCTCGTAGCACTTTCTATCGTTGGATACAAGACTATCAACAAACTGTGACCGATACAGGCACAGTAGTTACTCCACAGGAGTTCCTATATTTAAAAAGAAGGATTTGCAAATTGGGATAAGGTACAATAAGTTTCGCAAATTGAAAAGAGGATAAAAGAAGACATGGTTTGCAGAACTCTGGTAGAATGAAG